>CALDNG010000001.1 GCA_937915285.1 uncultured Desulfomonile sp.
TGCCGCGTCGAAATATCCCAAAGCATTCAGCCTGTTGGAATCCGCTTTCCGCCCAGGAGAATACGTTATTCTTTTCGATGTTTCCTGTGATGGAGTCGCCGTAAACCTACTGAATGAGAAGAGACTTGTAAAATCGGGGTTTGTTGACTGGAAGGAATCCGAATTAAATGAGGCTGTAATAAAATTCAGAGCGCCTTTGGAAACCTTGGGGTTTACAAACTTTGACCATCAGTTGGGCCAAATGATTTATGACAGACTTCTAAGAGGAGTCATGGATGCAATACCAAAAGGAGCCCCTGTCATAATTGTTCCTGATGGTTCTCTGGCCCTACTGCCTTTTGAGGCTCTTGTTACAGGTGGATCAGCTAAATGGCAAAAAGGGGCTTTCGGTTTTCCCTATCCCGACGGTCTCAATTTCCTCTGGGATGATCACCCCATCTCTTACTACCAGTCACTGACGGTCATGACTCTTTCCCGAAAATACGGACGTGGGGATTCCCTTGGAAACGCCATAGTGGTGATCGCTGATCCGGTTTTTGAGATGAATGACAAACGGGCTCAAGGCGAAACTGGCGGCAGAATCAGCTCCAGTGACAAGGACCGCTCAATAGACCTGATGCAGACGATCGAAGATTCCACTCATGGAAAATTCAAATTCAACAGGCTGGAAGGAACCGCTGTTCTCGCTGAAAATCTCGGGAAAATGTTTGGCCGGAATTCCTTGATCCTGGAAGGGATGAAAGCCAACAAGTCCGATTTTATGACCAAAGTGGCTCCGGAAATCAAGAAGTTCGATAACCTGGTCTTTGCGACTCATGGGGCCGTGAGTTCCGGGATTCCAGGGCTCATGGAACCTTTCCTGGCTCTAACCATGGCTCCACCGGGCACTGACGGTTTCCTTAAAATGTCAGACATCCTGACACTCAGCATGAACTCTGATGTTGTAGCGTTAACTGCATGCCAGACAGCCCTGGGTAAGGACATTTCCGGTGAGGGAGTTCTGAGCATGGGTCGTGCATTCCAGTATGCCGGGGCAAAATCCGTCCTCATGACCTTGTGGGAGGTTGAGGAGGCTTCCGCCATTAAACTGACCGAGCGTTTTTTCCAACACAGAAAAGACGGGAAGAGTAAACTGGAGGCTCTACAGTCCGCCAGGGAGGATGTTAAAAAGGAAGGCTACAGGCATCCATATTTCTGGAGCGCTTTCATACTGGTGGGGGAGACAGACTAGGTCGGCAGCTTTAGCTATCTATCCAACAATTTTGATGTTTAGACTACTATTTTCAGGCGTTTAGCATTAATAGGTGTAGGGCCTGTAGTTCATTATCCATCTTTTGAAAGTGGTCGGAGTGGTGAGAGTCATCACAAATTAAGCGAGAAGAAGCTAAATTTTGAATTCACTCGGCATCCAGAACCTCTCGAACCGCTTTCAGGGTTTCTATTCGCGAGAAGGGCTTGTTGATTGAGCCCTTTGCCCCAATAGCCATGGTGTCAGCTATGGGCCCATCAGCCATGAATCCGCTTGCAATTATTACTTTGGCGGATTGATTGATTTTCAGGAGTCCCCGCAGGCATTCCTGTCCACCCATCACGGGCATCATCAGGTCCAGGAGAACCAAATCAATTTCATTATGCCTTAACCGGTAAATTTCCAGAGCCTCTTTGCCATCACGAGCTTCAATTACCTTATAGCCAGCCTTTGTGAGAGTTCTGCTCATTAATTCCCGAATAACCTGTTCATCGTCCACAACCAGAATGGTTTCAGTTCCTCCTGATGATGGGGCATCATCTTCTGTGACTCCGCCTGATCTGGCCTCAAGCTCCATAACAGGAAAATATATCTTGAATCTGGTTCCCTTTCCGGGTTCACTTTCACATACGATCTGGCCTTGATGCTGATTTACTATTCCATGGACTACAGCGAGTCCAAGACCTGTCCCTTTACCCACCATCTTTGTAGTAAAGAAAGGTTCAAATATGTGTTCCATGGTAGAGCGATCCATGCCATCTCCTGTATCGGAAACCGTCAGGAGAACATAATTCCCAGGCTTGACATGAAGATGCTCAGTAGCAACAGGATCGTCCAATGTGGCATTGGTCGTTTCAAATGTCAGATTTCCACCACCCGGCATGGCGTCCCTGGCGTTCACCGCAAGGTTTATGAGGACTTGATCTACTCCCGTCGGATCAGCGTTGATCACTGGTAGCCTTTCCTCTAAAATCAATTCAATGTTTATGTCCTTAGGCATGGTACGCTCCAGCATTTGGCGTACGCCTGTGATATGCTGATTCATATCCAAAGGTTGAGGCCTGTATTCGCTTTTTCTGCTGAAAATCATGAGTCCCCGTACCAGATCTGCTCCTCGTTGAGCGGCCTCATTGATTTTTCTGAAATGCTCCTTGTTGGTATCTGAAGAACTCCTGTCCGATAGACCTATATCGGAGAATCCAAGCACTATTTGGAGAATGTTGTTGAAGTCGTGAGCTATCCCACCTGCCAGGATTCCTACTGCTTCCATCCTCTGGGCCTGGAAAAGTTGTTCTTGGAGGGTTTCTCTTTGCTTGGCTTCCTTCACACGATCCGAGATGTCGCGGGCTATGGTCGAATAACCAATGATCTTTCCAGCGGCATCGACAATTGAAGAAAAAGTCAGTGATACCGGAAATTCTTCGCCATTACGTCTTTTCCGGACGGTTTCCACGTTCTGCAACAGCTTCCCGCTTCTGAGTTGTTCAAGCAACAGCAAAAGCTCGTCTTTAAAGTCATCCGGAACCAAAATCATGATGGATTTGCCAAGAACCTCTTGTTCTTTATATCCGTAGATTCTCTCTGCCCCTTTATTCCAACTCGATATGATACCGTCCAGTGTCTTTCCAATAATTGCGTCATCCGAAGAATCGACGATTGCAGCAAATCTCAAATTTTTTTCTTCCGCCAGTTTAACTTCAGTAATATCTTCAGAAATCCCCAACAGGAATTTCGCCGAACCGTCTGCGTCAATGATTGGAATTTTTTTTGTACGCAGAATTCGTTTACCTTTATTCTTTGTCAATATCTCCTCTTCAGCAATTTCTAACAACTTTCCATCGTTCAATACTGCCCTGTCTCTGTAGACAAAAAAGTCTGCCTGTTCCTTTGGAAAGAAGTCATAATCATTCTTTCCCAACAGTTCATCCCGTGAATAGCCCAGTAGCTGTTCCCCAGCTTTGTTGAATCGAATGAACCGTAGTTCTGAGGCGTCTTTAACAAAAATCATGTTCGGTATATTTTCCAGTATCTGATTAAGAAAGTCTTCACTCTTCCTGAGCGAATCTTCAGCTTTATTTCGTTCGGTGATGTCATGGAAGATCTCGAGCTTGGAGACGGAACCGTCATTGTTTTTGAGAGGGGTGTCAAAAAGTTCATAGGTCTTTCCCGTTTTTTCGGAGTACCACTCCCAAGTGACCGATTCTCCGTTGAAAACCTCTTTGTTCTTACACCACGGACATGGCTCCGTGCGGTCGTGGAAATATTCATGACATTTTCGGTCCCCTACCTCCCCAAAACTTGCCTCTAAAACGGGATTTACATACTCTATGTCGAAGGAAGCATTGACTATATACACGCCATCCTTCATGGAATGGAGTATTCCCCTGAGTTTATCTTTCTCAGCCTGAAGGCTCTCTTGGCCCCTTATTCGCGCCGTGATGTCCCGGTTGCTCCCTCGCCTACCTATCAACTCTCCATTCTCTTTACGCACAGGTTGGCAGACATGACCAATCCATCGTACTTGACCATCACGTCGAATGATTCGGAAATCATTCTCCCCAGAGGCTTCCGGGTAAACTTTTCTCATGCTATGAAAGTGCTTCAAGGTTTCAGAGCGGTCATCAGGATGGACAATTCTTGTCATCAAATCTGGATCGTCGAGGAATTCCTGGGCTGAGTAGCCGGTTATGCGTTGACATGAAGGCGAGCAGTATAGGAAGTTTCCATTTGAATCTACCCAATATTCCCAACCATATGTAAAATCTGCGACTGTTCTGTAACGCTCTTCACTCTGACGAAGTCTTTCTTCAAAGAGTTTCCGTTCCTGTATATCCAAATGGGTCCCGAGCATGCGAAGAGGTTTACCGGAATTGTCGAATTCCAAAACCTTTCCAGTGGTGAGAATCCATTTCCATTCGCCTGATTTGCTCAATAGCCTGTGTTCTATCTCATAGACCGGCAGATCACCCCTCAGATATCCGTCCAACACTTCCATTACCCGGGCCTTGTCTTCAGGGTGCACACGATCGGACCAGGCTTCGATCCTGTTTTCAAGCTCTCCCTCTGAATAACCAAGTTGGTTCAGCCAGTATTTGTCCTGATACAAATCTCCAGTATCAATGCGCCAGTCCCAGATGCCAATGATTCCTCCTTCAATGGCTATCTCAAAACGCTGCTGGATTTCGTAACGTAGCATCTCAGAACGCTTGCGCTCGGTAATATCCTCCACTACGGCAATGTGAAAGGTGGGAGTCTCACCCACATGCCACATAGGAGACACTGTGAGATTTACCCACACGATGGTTCCTTTCTTGTGGAAGTACCTCTTTTCCAGGGAAAATTCTCTGACCTTTCCATCCAGCAGCAGTTTCATGTTTTCAAGATCGGCATCCAGATCATCTGGGTGGGTGATATCCTGAAAAGTCAACTCTTCCATCTCTTCACGGGTATAGCCGACAATGTCACAATGACGCTGGTTAATTTTGACGAACCGGCCGGTGAACGAATCAATTTGCGCAACCCCTACCGCCGCTTGCTCAAAAATGGCCCGGAACAGGGCTTCACGATCACTTAGTACTGCTTCTGCTTTCTCCCGAAGGGCAATCTCTTTTCTTGCTCTCACTAATCCATTCGTCAGACCGTTGATAGCAATGGTGGTTGGTAGCAAGACAAGGACGAACCAGCCTATTTCTATTAGAAAAACTGCACGAGGCGGCATGAGATAGTACTGGACGGGACCATGGCCTAGTTCCTCCAGGATGGTCATCACGAAACATGCTGCTATGCTTAATCCAGCAACGATATAAGTGGAGCGTGTTCCCAATAACACGGCGGACATGACTGTGATAGCCAGATAAAAACCTGTCATAGAGCTATTGACTCCACCGGCGAACCACACGGTGACGGTAAAAATCGACCAGAATCCCGCTATCAGCCACATGCTTCCATTTCGAATTCCATAATTCTTGGCAATAACTCTTGAAACAACTAAAACCAGGATGAGAGCGCCTGTTGTAATTGCTGAAGCGGTTTTTCTTATGAATACGAAAGCAACGCCAAACAGAATTAGACCGACAAAAATAGCTAAACCTAATGAAATTGCGTTGAATATTTCCGGCGTGCCGATTCCGTCATCTGTATGGCTGGAAGACCGAAGGGAAAAGGGATCTAAAGGATACATATCTATAGACCTCTCCTTGCTGGTTGATGAATGAACTGAGCAATGACTGATCTGTTATTGATCTTAGGTAACAACAATAGGGAAATTCAAAATATTGCCCAGTCTCCGAGAACATTTCTTACAACCTTCAAAACCTCATGAGGCCCGAAAGGCTTGTAGATTGCCGCTTTGGCTCCCGCAGAAATAAGGTCTCTGGCAGTAGTTTCACCCTGGTAACCACTGACTACGACAATCTTCAGTGAGGGGTTTATAGCCAGAAGTTCTGTTAGACACCTTTCTCCTCCCATTACAGGCATGATTAAATCCAGCAAGACCATAGAGATTTCCTCTCTTTGCTGGTTGTATAATTCAAGCGCCTCTTGACCATTTGCAGCAAGAATTACCTTGTAGTTTGCCTTTTCAAGAATTTGTTGGCACATATCTCGAACAACATCGTCGTCATCCACCAATAGTATTGTCTCCGAACCTCCCAAGGCCAGAACCTGGGTTCTTGGTTCCTCAATTTCAACATCGGAGTCTATTGCCGGAAAATAAACATGGAATTTAGTTCCATGCCCCTGTTCACTCTTACAAATAATGAAACCTTCATGTTGTTTTACGATTCCGTGAACTACTGAAAGCCCCAAGCCTGTTCCTTTCCCCAAACTTTTTGTTGTATAAAAAGGCTCAAACATGTGGGACATAGTCTCCTGACTCATTCCTGATCCATTGTCAGTCACCGTCAATAACACGTATGGTCCTGTATGAGACTCGGACATCAATCTAGCCATATCTGCATCTATAGAGATGTTGGCCGTTTCAAAGGTCAGTTCTCCTCCGTCAGGCATTGCGTCTCTAGCATTAACAGCAAGGTTCATCAGGACTTGGTCTATCTGGGTCGGATCGGCGTTTAACCTTAGAAGAGTGTCAGACAAAACAAGCCTGATGTTGATCATCTTTGGAATTGTTCGTTCCAGCATCTTGCGCAGGTCGCTGATCCGACGATTGAGATCC
>CALDNG010000002.1 GCA_937915285.1 uncultured Desulfomonile sp.
CCTATTACTACCTGTAGAAGGTTGTTGAAATCATGCGCAATACCCCCGGCAAGAGTTCCAACGGCCTCCATTTTCTGGGAATGTAGAAGTTTTTCCTGGAGATTGTCCTTTTCCGCTTCAGCCGTTTTTCTCTGGGTTAGATCCAGTCCAAAGACTACATTTTTGGAGCCTGTAGAGACGAAACCCCACGCGATTATCTTTTCCGAACCGTCCTTGCATTTAACCTTAACTTCCATCGGCTCAATGGAGGTCCTATTGTTTACAGCCACTGCCGTCCGGGAGTTCCATTCCCGTTTTACCTGCTCACGGTAGACCTGGTCAGGATAGGCCTTTGTCCACCAGTCGGATACGCATTTGATATCTTCAGTGGAATATCCCAACAACTCGGAGTATCTCGGATTCACATATTCTATCAGCTCTTCAGGCCCTGCGGATATTAACAGGATTATCGGCGCATTATCTACAATCAGCTTCAGGTTTTCCTGAATCTCTCTCAGTTCAGTTTCAACCTGTTTCTGCTCAATCACCGATCTGGCCATCTTAAGGTTTGCGTCACCGAGTCTGGAAATCATCGTAGTCAACTTAACCAGATAGCTCATCAACGAATCGACCCTTTGACGACTAAATCGTGGAACGCGGCTCAGCGCTTCAATGTAGGAGGCTTTATCAAAACCGTACTTCTCCGCCTGCAACTCAAACAGGCCTGGATTTATTTCCTCATCATCGAAAAAGAGCTGTCCGGTATAAACGTAACCTACAAGTTTATCCGCAATGTAAAGAGGTGAGATAACATCATTAAGATTGTTTTTGCACTTGTAAGAGACGACTTCACCCGGTTTTAGGTTTCCTCTATGAGCCAAATCACTTTCCAGACAGTTCTTGCATGTCCTCGGATTCACCCTGTGAAACTTGGTGCAGATATCCTGCCAGCCCACACCAACAAGCACATTCCCCTCCAGGTCCAGAACGGCAAAACAGGCGCCGGTCACCTGGTAGAAGTCGTCCATGAGGGATTGTATATTCTCCATGACAAGTACATTTTTCAGTTCCTCTCCGGTCAGGCTGGAGTCATGTTTGAGAACTGAATCGAGTTTAAACCTCAGGCGCTCCTCGCTATCCCTGAGTTCCTGCTCGGTCCTTTTACGGTCTGTCACATCATGGAAAATTTCTAGTTTCGAAATTGAGCCGTCGTCATTGGTCAAAGGAGCGTCAAATAAATCGTATGTCCTTCCGGTCTTCTGGGAAGTCCACTCCCATTGGACCGTCCTGCCCTGCTCAGTCTCAGAGAATTTGCACCACGGGCATGGATCGGCTCTATCGTGGAAGAACTCAAAACATTTCTTCCCTGAAGTATCCCCGAATTCCGAAATTATGGCTGGATTCACATATTCGATGTCATGGTTGGCGTTCACAATATACACGCCGTTGTTAAAGCTGTTGAGAATGTTCTTGAGTTTGTCTTTTTCCAGACGAATTTTCTCTGAGGATCTTACCGTATCGGTAATATCTTCTACCAGTTCAATTACTAAAACGACTTGTCCCTGACTGTCAACGATTGGAGAAGAAATAAGACGATGATACCGTTTGTCCGATCCTCTGATTGTTTCAGTGATCGCCTCATGGACTTTCCCATCTTCCAAAGTTAACACACAGGGACAATGTTCGCATGGAGCCAAGAGAGGCGGAGTATTGCACTGTTCGTAACAAAACTGCAGGTGTCCCGTCTTAATGTTGGGAAAAATGTCTTTAAGAGCTTTGTTTACGCCTACATCCTCCATTTTGGGGCTTAGGAGCGCTATCCCTATCTGTATATTGTCAACCACAGCCCTGTAACGTTGTTCACTCTCTCTGAGCGCCGCGAGTGTTCTTTTAATCTCGGTTATGTCTGTAAACATCCCGAAAGAACCCAGGAATTCACCATCTTCTCTCATCAGGGCAGTGGCTGAAACCAGTGTCCAGACCTCCGCTCCATTTTTGTGCCTGAACCTGCGTTCGTAAAAATCGTCCTTACCGTGTTCCCGCCCCTTCATTTTATCACGATGAGCGCTCAAATCCTCTTCGAACATGAATGAGCTTACCGGAGCCCCAAGCATCTCATCCCTGGTGAATCCCAGCATTTGTGTCATCTTGTCGTTTACCAGGGTTGTCCTGTGACACTCATCCATAGCCCAAACGCCTTCGTTAGCCGTTTCTATTAGCCTACGGAATTTCTCCTCACTTTCCCGCAAGCTCTTTTCAGCTTCTTTCTTGTCCGTAACATTGTCGAAGACTGCAACAAATGTATCCTTCTCTAATCCGTAAACAGACACATCAAACCATGTCTGCATGGATTCAAGATACATCTCAAACCTCTCCGTCTTGCCTGAGGATGCCACTCGACCATATATTTCAAGCAACTCGTGGTCGAGTTCCGGTAATTCCGGAACAAGTTCGGAAATTCTCTTACCAACTACATCCTTCAAACCCGACAGTCTTTCGAAAGAATCATTCACATCAAGAAATACAAAGTCCGTCGGCTTGGCGCCTTCATAAATCATCCGGCATGATGCCACACCCTCTATCATGTGTTTGAACAGAAGAGCGTAGTTTCGACGTGAAATCTCCAGTTCTTTTTGGGTAGCCTTCTGTTCGGTAATGTTTGTGGCATATATCGCAAGGCGGTCCACGGCGCCCGCTTCATCGAAAACAGGATAAAGATGATGATGCAACAATATCCCGGATCGCTCATCTATGACCTCAAGAGGCCTAGCGCTTTCGGTCACTGTCCTGATCCAGTTCCGACGCCGCTCACCTACCGACTCTGGCACGAATTCGAACACACTCCTACCAACAATGTCGCTCTCGTCAGTATTGAGGCGTTCCGCAAAAGGACGGTTGACAGCCAGAACACCGCCATCAGGCTTCATCAGACAGACCGATTCCGGTATGGCGTCGAAGAGCGCCCGTAAATTCTTCTCGTTCTCCTTCAATGCCTTTTGAGACAGTCTAAGGTCATCCAACTGGCGTCGGAGGTCATTAATTTCATGGATCAGTTCGTCTCTGGTCTTGTTGCGATCATCCATCTTTGATCTCTCGCCTGGCAGGTGCTCCTGACCTGGCATGGGTCAAAATTTAAATCATCGGTAATATTAACAGTATAGATATATTACCACGAAGGATCTGCGGCGGCTCAAATCGGTGGTTTGCAATTCTCTCAGGACGGATAATAAAAAATCAGTGCTTCACTGAAACACTTGATTCAAGACCCTGACATTTTTTACTTTCCTAATGTCACTGATGTTCCAGGAATCCTACAGGAATAGCCCTTGGAAGACAACATGAATTTCGACCACTTTTGGCACGTGTCTAAAGCATGAAATACAGAGCCAGTCCGACCAGTAAGGAAGCCACTATCCCTAGAGGTATAGTCCACCGAAGTATTTCACCCTCCTTACCGATGGCGTCTACCATGGGGGTGGATAAAGCAATTTTGAAAGGAGAAGAAATCGAGCCGATTGAAGAGCCAACAGCAAGGGCCGCCGCAAGCCATACCGCAGACACATTTAGCATACCCGCGGCCTGTATCTGCAACTGACCGAAGAGCATAAGGGAAGCCACCCCGTAACCGGTCAGGAAGGTCCCGACCCAGCCAAGCACAGGAACAAACATGGGGTAAAGTTCGCCCGAATAGAGGATCAGGCCCTTCGAAATAATTGCCGGAATGTTGTTTGAAGCCTCGAATGAAGAAAATTGGGGGTCATAGCCTGTATAGGAGACGATCTGCCCCATTGCCCCGAAAAGGCCCATGGACGCGAAAGCTCGCCAACCCTTACTCAAACCGTTCCGTACAATCCTCGTGAACAATTCGGCGCTGGTCCGAAGCAGCAGTACAGACAGGAAGAATGCCAGGAACAGGTATGTGTACGCAGAGAAAAAAGGCCTGTAAATAATGCTGTGGACAGGTATGACACTGATCTTCATTACTAGCTGTTCGTATGTGAGCTTGTAAAGATAAGGAACCGTATTAACCGCGAGCATGCAGATGAGCATGAAAATGAATGGGGCCAGGTCGATGATTACCTCGGGGTGGACCTGGAATTTTCCCGAACCCCTGAGGATGAAGATGAGTATTACCACAAAGCCTGCAACCACCCCTGACATCGGAACCCCCAGCATGTAGACTGTAGCCAGGGCCGAGAGGCCTAGTGTTAGCCCGATAAAAATAACCCCGAGGACACTTAGGACAGTCCAACCCCTTTCGGGCCTTGGCAGGAAAAACATCGCGCACATGGCCATCACCACCGTGGCAGGTATGGACAGCCAGGCGGAGGCTACTCCGAGTTCCTCCGAAGGCAACGCAGTGATAAGCGCCAGAACCGTCACTATTATGCCACCCAGTTCCAGGGTCATCATTCCTGCATAACCCACTATGGAGAGCGCCGCTGATCCTGTGGATGAGACTCCGGATTCCTTGAGCATCGGCGCAACCACAGGCTCGGCTATTACTCCAGAGCCCTCCATGAAATTGCCTAGACCGAAAGTGATCAGAAGATTGCGCCTGAATGAATCCCCCACGCACTGACCCAACCACTCCACTATTCTGGCTATGGACCCACTCAATATCAGAAGACTCGAAAGTAAAATTCCCGCCAGTATCACAAGCAACAGAGGCAATGTGGTAAGAAGACCGTCAAGCGAGGCCAGAAGCACAACCTCAATCGGGGTCCTGAAAAAAGACACCGCCAGAAAAGCAGAAAACAAAAACCCGTAAATAGAAAGTTCGAGCGCAGTCCTGCCAAGGAAAACCGCCAGGACGGTCAGCAGTAAAACCGGAGACCAACTAACCACAAATGATAAAATATCCATGGAAACATGCCTCCTTGATTCCAGGCGCCGCAGGTTGTATAACCCCCCAAAGCGCGCAACAAAGGTTTTATGATTGTAGCGTTAACCTCGCGCGACCCCAAAAATTGAGTGTATTCGTTTTCTCTTTGATTAGGACTGGCCAAGCCATTCACTTTATATCATAGTCCAATAGATAATGTGTTAAGTAAAATAATAACTTCATGGCGCATCAGTAAATGATTTGTCTGTGCGTCGAATATATGGCCGGATAGTGATCAGGTTCGAAAAATTTAGGGAAAGGCGCTTAAAGGAATGAAGGGAGGTAGTCTGAGTTCTGATGAGAAGGTGATGATCGCGTTGGTCCGGGTTGCGGAATTCTTCAAGCGTAGATCTTCGTGCATCTTCAATTACCACGGTTTGTCATTCTCTCAATACAATGTTTTGAGGCTGCTGGAAACTGCTCCAGGCGGAAGGCTCTCCATAACCGAGATATCCAGGCGTCTGCTGGTTTCCACGCCCAACATGTCGGGTATTGCAAAACGCCTTGAGAAGAGCGAGTTTGCGACTCGTGGATCAGACGAGCATGACGAACGTAAAACCATCCTGGAGATAACCCCGAAAGGAAGAAAGGTAGTGTCGGATATCAGGAGTGATCAGGAAAGCAATGTCCGAGATTTTCTGGACTGTTGTCCGGACGCTCAGAGGAGCGATATGCTCAGAATGCTCAAGAAAATGCTGGAACTGGGAGATTATGATTTACGCGGGCGCCTGGCTTTAAACAGGGAGAAAAAAATCCCTTGAGAAAGAACTCTGCAGCCATACCTGACTTGTACAACTGATGAATCCTCACGCTGCCTTCGGGTATTCCAGCGGCTCCCTTCCAGGAACCCGGCTTTATTCGACATCCTGATGAGTATTAAGGATCGATTTCACAGCCGAAACAGAATCAGAGTCCAGGCCATAGTCAAAAAGCAGCCGTTCCCTGAGATCAACATCTGTTTCTACCAGGATTCCTCGCCCGATTGAAACGACTTCGAGTTCCGGCCCGACATTTGCCGGCGGACAGCCCCCCGCAACGGTGGACTGAACAATCCGGAAAAGGTCCGAATCCCCGAACTGTCTTCTGATAGTTTCGGGAATAGTTTCCCTTATTGCAGGGGCCTCGGTTAGGTCCAAAAGACAGGACAAGGCCGTAGTGAGCTTCGGGTTGATGTCTTTCCCGTTCCTTTTCATTGCCTCGCTTATTAATTCATTGATTTTGGCCAGTCTGCCTGCGGCTGTCATGAATGGCTCGCTCGCGTGAACAACATGTCTCAGGAAAGACATACACTCCTGCCTGGAGGGAATGGCATGGTCTTTAAGCCTTTCAAGCATTAGATGGTATTGCTCGTCGGTGTCCATGTCGCGAAGGATATTCTCATCTGCAACCTCGACATCTGTGGCAAGCCTGCCTTTTAGAAAACCGCGCAGACCACCGTCACCCTCAAAACCTTTTATTCCGGAAACAAGCTCCCCATTTATGAGCGGTGGGTGGCCTCTCCTGCCTTTGAAACATGGGTATATGACATCAACGGGACCGGCGCTGAACTCCTCCAGTAGCCTGATGACGGTGTATTCCCTCACCAGGGGTATGTCTACCGGAAGGACGAAAAACGCTTTCACTCCTGGCTCAAGGGAGGCGACTCCGGCCTTTATGGACGAGAACATTCCCTCATCAAAATTCCTGTTGATTTGGAGCCTTACCCCTATTGAGCCGAGCAGGCCGCTTAATTCGTCATGCCTGTGGCCTGTAACAACGCATACGTCGTCTATGCCTGAACTTCGGAAAAGTCTGACGCACAACTCTACTGCAGTAGAGTCTCCCAGAGGCGCCATCGGCTTGAAACGTCCCATCCTGGACGAATACCCCGCCGCTAGTATTATCGCTGATATGTTACCGGGAAAACTCATGATGATAATTTGAAGTGGCGCGCCCAAGAGGATTTGAACCTCCGACCTCAACATCCGGAGTG
>CALDNG010000003.1 GCA_937915285.1 uncultured Desulfomonile sp.
ATGCAATTACGCCATGATGACAGTGGCAATTGACACTGACGGAGGCCAAAAAGAGGTGAACTAGTGAGAAATCTCTACAAATCTTCTTGGATGAAATCTCTGCAGCAGTCAATTATTCGACAATGACAATTGCTATAAAGGAAACTTAATAAATGGATCCTAACAAGCAGATTACGGTAGACCAGATAAGACGATTGGCAAAGAGTTCCAGGGGGCAATCCCAAGACCTGCTATCTCTGGACGATGAGGCCATCTATCAAATCTTTCATCAATTGCAAAATGGATCTGGAAACAGGTCTACGGCCAGATTCCTACGAGAAAAATATAACATAGGCGGTAGCGAGAACTCCCTCCAACAAAGCATTGGCAAGCTGAAAAAGAAGATAGAGCCATTGCTAAGAAACGCCCCTGTAAAGCGTCCTGAACCCTCATTGGAGAAGAGAATCAAGGAGGTCAACAATTGTCCTTCTGATGAGAAACTGGCCACCTTGCGCCAAATAGAGGCCGATTACAGAGATCTCATCAATAGCGCCATCTCCAAATCAAAGGAAGCAGGAATTCTCTCTGCAGATCTGCACAAGCATATAACCGCCCTGGCCAATCTTTCAAAAACCAGAGCTCAATTGGAAAAGGACGTCCTAAAAGACTCTACCAAATCATTCATTGATGACTTTACCGCAATTGATGAACGCCGCTCTAAAATCGTTCTTGATCGTTACATAGGAAATGACGGACAAAAGATGGTAAGAGCCGCTCAAGCTTTCTTAGAGGGAATCGAAAAAAAATGTGTCAAAATGAACTTGAATCCTGAAACAGGGGAATATGAAAAGGTCTAGTCTCTAAATTAACTGGAAAAGAGGAGGCTCTCTCTCCTACTATACGATCTAATAGTGTTTGATGCAACACCAACTGAGCGCCCTTCTGCAGTCACGATTTCGGAATTCTCCAACAACCGCAAAAAAGACAACCACTGGAATCTTTGATGACTTCTCATTATACAACATGTAGCAAGTCTGATATAAACTATCTCAGATGAATTAGATGTCGATGTGTCTATTACAGGCTGGTTCCAAAATGCCAGAACCAACATATTTGAATCGTAAAATGTAAGTTCAGTTTCATTTGTGTATTGATTTGCTCAAATAGGGATACGTGATCTATGCCAGAATCTCTCTGTAATTTCAAATGGATTACACCTCAGATACCAGAATATATAAGTCGCCTACTACCCGAAGAACTGAATTCCATACATCATCTTGATGGCTGGGCAGCAATGGGGCCAGAGTTGCCGTTCCTTTTTTTTAGGACCGCAAAGAAGAGAATTTCTCAACCGAATTTCCTCGTCTGGGGATGGGATGGAACTTTTGGCGCAACCCTAACTGTGTCAGCATATTGTGGTAGAGGACCAGATCTTGAAATTAGCAGAGTTTGCGTAAAGCCTTCCAATCCAGTTTTCAATCAGATTCGGCACGGCAGGCTAATAGCGGTTTTTGTAAACTCATTGTCAATTTTGGCGACTGGGGAGATTGATGTTTCAGAAAAAACAGATGGTATGTCGTTAGCCCAACATTGGTCGCTTGTTAGGGACCACATTCCTGTGTTTTCAGATGAACAAGCCCACTACTGGGAAATCCTAGACTATTATAGCGATTCAGGATGGCCGCGTTCTCATTTTACACCAAGCGACAACCTCTCCATAGGTTGGATCAGGCATTATAAAGGGACTGTGCGAAATCTTGATGAGGTCGTAAAACTAGCCAGGCCTGCCCCCCCGCTGGCATTGCCGGATGAGGATACAGCTGAAGAGTTGCTTACTTTCATGCGCTCGGTCAACGATCCAGATTTGTCAGTTAGTTCGCTTCTGAGCAATTTGTTAGAAATGAGAATCCAGGACGACGAAGCCCTAATTCGTCTTCTTTTATCAGAAGGATTATATCACCAATACTGTCATTCCGTAAGTGAACACGCCTATTGCATGCTGCTGAGCCTAGCCCTAAAGGCTCACTTTCTCTCATCGGAAATTACTAATAATGGACATAGGGTTGTCTGTGTTGATGAAAAAAGTGTGCCCAGTACAAATTTTCTTTATCCTAAGGAGAACGAATTCCCAAATTATTGTTCACCTGAAGAATATTGGTTTCGTCTTCCATCCCCAATTCTTGAATGCTTTGGAATAAATGAAGTCCTGGATGGAACAGAAATTCACCACGACCTCAACTTCAATTCTTCTCTATGGGATTTGTTCCCAATTTCCGAAGATCCTGAGAATGCATTTCAAGCAGCTGATGGACTTATAGAGGAGGCCCTTTCCTGTAAGAAATGGTCTATACCTAACGCAGCGATAGTTAAATTGAATGTGGGACCATTTAATTTTTTCCAAGTTTGGGAATTAGAGGGACGAGTGCTCTTTTTAGCTCGATCTGATAGAGGCGAATATTCTATTTTAATTCTTAATCTGAATGCGCAATCTTTGTGGTTTGATGCTTTGTTTGAGGCACCTGAGGAAAAACTGATTAAAATCGAAGCTGCTCTAAAGTTGTTACTTTCTGCAATAGTTAGAGACTTTTATGTCGTAGAAAGCCGAGAGAATGTTTTTGCTACGGCTCAAGAAAAGCAGCTTTTCAAGCAAAGATTGAGTAAGGAAGGCCCCGTTACTGTATACCTTCCTCGAATAAAGTCTATTCGATCTCCTAACCTTCAATTATGCGCGAGAGAACTCGGTCATCAGGACCGAAGAGCGCATTTTGTTCGTGCGCACATCCGTAAATCGGACTTCGCCTCTGAACATCAACTAATACTGGCATCTAGATATGGCTTGAAAGTGCCTGAGGGGCATACGTTTGTTCGACCCCATCACAGGGGCCATAAAGTCCGAGAAACTGTATATATAAGTCGTTCAGCTCTACAATCCTTGTATCAAGAAGCGTCACCGAGACTGAGTAAATCAAATGTAGTTGCAGACTGGTTCAAATTTGAAAACGATGTTAGGGAGCTTATGATCAGGCTCGGTTTCCTAGTAGACCATGTGGGAGCTTCAAGAGGCGGCGACCATGGAGTGGATGTATTTGCGAGAAAAGGCAGTGATTTGGACGAAGTTTCGTGGGTTGTTCAATGCAAGTGCTATTCCCCGAAGCACAAAGTTGGTCCATCAGTTATTCAGGCTCTCATAGGAGTGCTTCAAGAATACCCCAGAGGGACGCGTGGAATGGTTGTGACCACCAGTTCTTTCACGTCCGGGGCCTCGAGAATAGCCACTGAAGCCAACATCAGATTGATGGATGGGCGTGAATTTGCAAAAATGTTTCTTCAATGACATTGATTTTCGCCAACCCAATGAATGCCCTTAAACCTTTCATAAATGAGCTCATTTTGAGGGACCCATTCTTGGACATGGCACCTGCTTCCGCTCAAGTGGGTGCAAATCGGAAAACTATGAACTTTGACACAGAATTTTGAACGCTCCCCTCGAAACCTCAGGCCGATCAAGGAATCCACACCATGGGTTCGATCCTCTATATCACGGCGCTTGCAATGTTCTCCGTCATGCCACATGCAATACATTTTGATTAAGTCCATTGCGGATCTGGCATGTGTCACGCCGGAGGCTATCGCCGTGCCGCCATAACTATTGTTGCCTTTTCACCACCATCTCAGGGCGTCGAGAGTTTATTAAAAGGCAACTGACTAGGGGAGCTGCCTGACTGGGCCACATGGCTGAATTTTTAAAGTTGCCATGGTAGAAATTATGCAGCCTCTTCGGGAGCGTTCATTCAGGTATTTTCTATCTTTGAAAAACTACCCCATCTGCTTCTAATGCTTCGGCTTGCAATACGATTACTTGAATTGGAGTTCCTACCGATAAATTGCCTTGGAACACATCGACAATCTTGCCAATGACTTTAACGTCTTGACCAAAACTTGGAAAATAAGATGGTATTAAGTTAGATTTAAATGCCCAAATACGGGGTATTGTTTGGCTCCATCCGGAATATGATGTAGTGGCGGTCTGGCAAATAATGAAGTCTTGTTTCACGTCCTCAATTCTGCCGTTCATCAACAAGAAGCGATCTTTATTCACACTAGGGTCAGAGTCTTTTGCAATATAATCATCGCCTGGGATGGCGTTAAATTTTCTTATTGCGCTGGAAAAACCCGTGTCATGCTTTTCACGCTCACCGTGTGTCTCATTTGGGGTTGAGTCTGACTGATCTCCGATACCGGCTATTAGACTAAGCAGTCTCCGCTCTCTCAGAACAGTTAATGTCACTAGTCCCCCTGGTGGATGGTTTTTGATTTTTTCCCGAAGATCCTGGGAATCCCTTACTAGGAGGCCATTAAGTTGTAAGATGACATCCCTTTCCTTTAGTCCTGCCTTGTCAGCTGGTGAATCATGGATCACCTCCGAGACTTGAACGCCAGCATTTGCCGAGAGGCCCAACCGACCAGCTCCTTTGGCTGTTAAATCTTGGAGTTTGACGCCTAGGTAGCGGCCCTTAGGCTCAGGTTTATCCAGCGCCTGAATCCCGGAGGCAGAATAATTGTTAAGCAAGTCGACCACATCCCAGTTGCCATGTTTTTTGGCAATTTGGAGAGCGGTTCCCATTTTCTTGCTTTTTAAATTCACATCTGCGCCATTTGCTAGGAACAGTCTAACAAGATCAGCATCTCCTTCTACGCTAGCCAACATTAATGGTGTCAAGGATTCGTCATCTTTAATGTCCGGCAAAGCGCCTTTCTCAAGAAGAGCCTTTGCTATTGCAGTTCTTTTTCCGGTCACAGCATAAAACAGGGGTGAACGTCCCTTTGAATCGATGGCGTTGACGTCAGCCCCTTTTTCCCACAACAATTCTAATATTGTTGTATAGCCTCGACCGGAACTTAACATTAAAGGAGAAGCGCCTTTCTTAGTCTTGGAATTTACATCCGCTCCAGCATCAATGAGTCTGGAAGCTATTTCCTGTGAATTACTATTGCAAGCTACCATTAGAGGAGTCCATCCCTCGGAATCTCTTTGGTCAACGATCGCTCCAGATTCTATAAGTAGATTGACCATCTCCAAGGAATCTCTGCCTGCTGCCAGATGTAAAGGGCTACTCCCTTTCCTATCCTTAATATTCGTGGAGGCCCCGTATTTAAGCAGTACCTTTGCCTCTTCAATTCGATTATACTTTGCAGCCTCTAATAGGGCTGTCCAGCCATTTTCCTTACTGGGTTTGTCAGGTTTAGCTCCTGCCTTAAGAAGGGCTTCGAGAGCATCTGGCTGACCATTAGAAACGGCTATCATGCACGCAGTTTTTCCCTTGTTGTCAGGAGAATCAGGGTCCGCTTTACCAGCTAGAAGGCTTTCAATAACATTAGCATTCCCCAATCTGGATGCGGCCATGAGAGCTGTCGCCTCTCGTTTATCTCTCAAATTCGGATTGGCTTTCCTGCTTAAAAGGAGTTTTACTACCTCTGAGTGTCCATTGCCTGAGGATAAAATCAAGGCAGTCTCACCTGAACTATTTGTGACGTTGACATTAGCTCCTTTGGTAATCAAAAGATCGACAATTTCTGAATGTCCACCTTCTGCTGCCAAAGTTAAAGCTGTATCCCCATCTGAGTCTTTGGCGTTTAAGTCCATTTTATTGGCTAGAAGTGCTTGCACAACGGCAAGATGACCATTCTTTGCCGCATATATTAATGGCGGAGGCGCTTGGCTAGAGTCAGATTTTGGAAGGATAGCAGCACCCTTGGATAGAAGTAGTTTTACGATATCGGGGTAACCCAAAGCCGATGCGATAAAAACGGCTGAATGATTTCCGTTACGTGCTTTAGAATCGACATCAGCCCCTTTTTCTAAGATTAAGGTCACTTTGGAAATATCCCCGAGCAAGCAGGCTTTGACCAACTCAGATCCAAATTTTCCTTCCGCTGTAACGTTAGCGCCTTTGTTCAGTAGATTTCGGACCAGATCTCTGTGTCCCTCTCTGCAGGCCATCATTAGCGCTGTTTCGCCGTTCTTATCGGACACATTTAGATTCGATCCCCATTGGAGGAGAATGGGCACAATTTCCTGCGAACCTCTTTTTGATGCATACATGAGGGCGTCCCGGCCCGATTTATCTTTGATATGAACGTTTGCGCCTTTTTCCAGTAACAATTTAGTAATCTGAGTGTGCCCGTTACGGCAGGCTTCTATTAGAGCAGTTTGCCCATCCTTTGTCGTTAACTGGAGATGGACTCCGGAACTCAACAATTTTTCAACAATCTTCTCTCTACCTTCACTGGAGGCTCTGATCAAAGGGGTTTGTCCGTCTTCATCCCGTGCATTTACATCCGCCCCTTTACGAATAAGCTCTTCCAATCTGGCATAATCACCATTTCCGGCAACCTCGATAAGTTCCTGTTCCTTCTCCCCAGAAATGGCCACTGGGACCAAAATGAACAAACAAAGGATCACGCCAATGGTTATGGCTCTAACTATTTGGAGCATGTTTACTTACCCCCTGAAGATTATTTCTCAAAGAAAGCAGGCGGTGGAGAAGTGCGTCCAGTAAAAAAATCACTAAATCATGTGTCTAAACTTACTTCGTTGCTACTATATCAAATCGTGAAAGTTGTTGTCATAGAATTTTATAAGGAGGACAAATTATTCTACCAGTCCATAGCAGTATTTATTTCCTGACATCCGCCATTCGCTAGGTCATCCAGAAAGGTGCTCTAAGATCCGGTCCAAACATCCTTTGCAAAACGGTTTTAGAATCCCCACAAGAAATGCTGATCATAGCCATCGTCTTCAAAAGGAGTTTTTAGGAAAGGATGTGTCCAGATGAATCCCAGTTATGAAAGCGGGAGACTGCAAAATGTCGGAACATGCAGGACGATCTAAGGAGGAGTTTTTCATAGGCCAACTTGCCCCAAACCGTGGTTGAGCAGATCGTGACCTTTTTTAGTGCCAATATTTGCTGTTAAGAGGTGTGATAAATCAAGGAGACACTACTCCGTCCATTTATAGAGCCGAGCCTAAAAATCCAAATTTAGTCTATATATTATAGTGGAGCTTTGTGTTTACTTTGACCCTTCATTATGTAAGAGTATTCTGAAATATTCCTTACATGTATAGCTGTTGGGAGATTTCGATGGCACTTGTTCGTTGTCCAGACTGTGGCAAGGAGGTATCTACTCGAGCTTCTTCCTGCCCAAATTGTGGTGGACCAGTTGCTGCCGAAGAGAATAAAGACAAAGAAATTAAGGTTATTACCGAACATACGAGTAAGAGCCTCAAAGGTCAAAGTTGTTTAAGTGGAGTCCTCTTTCTTCTAGGGGTGTTATTTATTGTTGTAGGAATCCCTGAAAGATACAGGATCTCGGGAGCCTCTCTTGACAGAGACGCGCCCGATATGCTCTCAATGGGATTCTGGATGGTTCTGGGATCATTTGTGTGGCATACAATTATAAGAATTTCGATCTGGTGGCATCATGAATGAACAGTCTGGAGTCCGAGTAAAAATCCTAGAATGTAGGCAGAAACAAAACTCCTGAACAAATCTCGAGATAAAATTACACCCAGAGACAATTTCATCGTAAATTCGCATAACATCTTTAACGCTCCAGTGGGACGAACTGAATAGCAATGGGGACATGAGAACACCTGGTTTCAGAGACGATCTTTGTGCGCTGAAGCTTCCCCAACTATATACAGCTGCAGGAATAGTAAACGGCCTGATTTGGATCCTTCGGCCCAAATCGCTACGCCGCAAGATTGAAGGGATAACAAAAGCAAACCTTTTGGCGGCACGGCGCTTGCTTATAGGAAATTATAAAATTGTTCTTATGCGCATAAGCCAAGTAATGTTACAAAAATATCCGGAACAGGATTGCAAGCGCCGTGATATCTCATAGATCATTATCTTAAAACGTCATTTGTGAGATCGTCCTGAAGATAACAAGAAGATATGAAGATTACATGATTTCATGGGGATCGTCTTGAGTAGACCCCTTTTAACACTGCAGCACGGATGCAGCAAAACCTAGGATACGCGCAGCCTTATTTTATAACTAATCTATGATGGTAACCCACAGTTCTGAACAATTACCCGCTGCACATCGCATCATAAGCAATTGTTCAGTGTCATCCTGGCCGATGAAAGCCAATGAACAGTATAAGGCTAAATAGTGTTCATCACAAAGTTATTGAGAGAAGTAAGATAGAAGGGAAAAGTCATTCCGCACTGCAGCAAGGGTGCAGCAAAAGAAAATCTGAACTCAGACAGAAGTTGCTAACCTATTGAAATGTATGGTACCCCCGGCAGGAATCGAACCTGCGACCTGCGGATTAGGAATCCGTCGCTC
>CALDNG010000004.1 GCA_937915285.1 uncultured Desulfomonile sp.
ACGATTTTCCTTGTGTATTCACATTCCGGATAAGATGCGCATCCCAGAAAGAGTCCGAAGCGTCCCACGCGAATCAACAGCTTGTCCCCACACTCAGGACATGTTTGTCCAGAGACAATACCTTCACGTTTGACACTTTTCATCGACGATTTTGCGTCATTAAGAGTGATCTGGAAAGGCCCGTAAAATTCTCCGAGCGTATCAGTCCAGGAAGCATGGCCTTCTTCTATAAGGTCGAGCAGTGATTCCATTTCAGCGGTGAACTTTGGATTAACCAAGTCTGGAAAGCCGTCTACCAGAAGACCGGCTATTATTCTGCCAAGGATGGTTGGTCTGAATTTCTTGTCCTTGAGCTGCACATATTTTCGTCTCTGAATTGTGGATATGGTCTCGGCATATGTTGATGGCCGCCCGATTCCAAGGTCTTCGAGTTCTTTTATCAATGACGCTTCAGTGAAAGCAGCGGGGGGTTGGGTAAAACTCTGGCGGGGGACGATTTTTTCCAGCTTGAGTTCTTCACCCACGACCATATCAGGCAGTCTACGATCGGAATCGTTTTTGTCTTCCGACTCATCACCCTCATCAACGTCCTGAACGGTCTCATATATTTTCATGAAACCATCAAATTTAAGAATAGATCCATTGACCCTGAACAACAGGTCCTGACATTTAATTGAGACCGAGGTCATGTCAAAAAGGGCTGCAGACGCCTGACTGGCAAGAAACCTCTTCCAGATGAGCGTGTAGAGATCTCTCTGGGCCTTATCAAGGAACTTTGAAACTCTCTCCGGTGTGAGGTCAAGTGAAGTCGGTCTTATGGCCTCATGGGCTTCCTGCGCTGATTTCTTGCTTTGATAAACATTCGGTTTTTTGGGAACGTACTGCGGGCCAAACTTTTTTTCTATGTAGGAGCGGGCAGTTGCTGCGAATTCTGGAGAAATTCTGGGTGAGTCGGTCCTCATATAGGTTATTAGTCCGACCGAGCCTTCTGAGCCAAGTTCGATGCCTTCATAAAGCTGCTGGGCTATTCTCATAGTCCTGTTGCTAGACAGCCTTAACTTTTTGGAGGCCTCTTGCTGGAGAGTGCTGGTAATAAAAGGTGGTGAAGGTTTTCTGGATCTTTCCTTTTTTGTGACCTTATCGACCAGGAACGGTCCCTTCATGGATTTTTCAACCAGCTTCCGGGCTATCCTGATATTATCGATTTCCGCTTTTTTACCGGCTACCTCGACCAGCCTGGCGTCAAATACCGGTGGGGTCTTGGCGCCCAATCGGGCTGTAACGGTCCAGTACTCTATCGGAACAAAGGTATCAATCTGGTTCTGGCGGTCCACTACGAGTCTCAATGCCACTGATTGGACGCGACCGGCGCTCAGTCCGTATTGCACCTTATCCCACAGCAGGGGGCTTATCTGGTAGCCCACTATTCTGTCGAGTATGCGTCTCGTTTGCTGGGCATTGTACTTGTTTTCATCAAGGCGGGTCGGATTTGCCACAGACTCCTTTATTGTTTTTTCGGTAAGTTCATGAAATCTGACACGGAATATCCGGTTCATGGGAACGTCCAACTCATCGCTGAGGTGAAACGCAATTGCCTCGCCTTCTCGGTCAGGGTCTGTCGCCAACAACACTCTTGATGATTTACCTGCAGCGTCTCTAAGTTCCCTGATGACTTTTTCCTTACCGGGGATTATTTCATAATGGGGTTTGAATGCATCCATCACGTCTACACCCACAACAGGTGACTGTTTGTTTGAACGCGCAGGCTTAGCCTGTTTTTCCGCTTTTGAAGGAAGATCCTTGATATGGCCGACCGAGGCTTTTACTTCGAAATCATTACCAAGATATTTTTTGATTGTTTTAGCTTTGGCAGGGGATTCAACCACCACTAGAGTCTTGGACATGCAAACCTTTCCATCAGGATTCCTTGCTCAAAAAGCATACTGCATCCTGCACAATATTATGGTGAGACGAGGCGAACACCATCTTCTGTTCAATACCACAAAAAAAATGCTCATGAAATGACAACAATCAAATTTTAGAATCACAGCCCTAGTGAATCCCATGATATCAGGTGATGTTCTGCCATTATCGGCAGACGGAGCCGGGACTGACTTTTCCTGACGGCATTCGGTCCGGGCTCAAAATCAAAAGGTGTCACTATTCTTTCCTTGAAAACAACTTGCCGGGACTCTGCTTCACCAGGCCCAGAAGTTCCAGTTCCATTAAAGCGGTCAGTACGTTTCGAGCCTGCAAACCTGACATCTGGCATAGGGTATCAACAGCGAAAGGATCTGCGTCGAGGCAATCCAGAACTTTTTGCGCAGTCTCGGAGACATCAACATTCGGAACAGTCGGTGTAACACGCGTGGGTTGCAGGGACGCCTTTTCAAGGCTCGGAGGAAACACCACCGAAAGGATGTCCTGCGCTGATTCAACAAGACCAGCGCCCTGTTTTATGAGAGAATGCGGGCCTCTGGAGCGTTCGTGAAGAACATTTCCCGGAACTGCAAAGACATCACGTCCCTGATCCAGGGCGTGATTCACGGTGATCATGGATCCACTCCGACGCGACGCCTCTACCACCACTACGGCCTTGGACAGGCCTGACACGATTCGGTTTCTCCTGAAAAAATTGGTTCTGAGGGGTTCGCTGCCGGGACGGAATTCCGACATCACCACACCCTCACGCGCCATCCTCTCGATCAATGCCTTGTTTTCACTAGGATAATTGATGTCGAGCCCACATCCCAGCACGCCAATTGTCCGGCCCCCCTCATTCAGAGCAGTTGCGTGGCAGACAGTGTCTATCCCCCGCGCCAGACCACTGACAACGCACACGCCTGCCCTT
>CALDNG010000005.1 GCA_937915285.1 uncultured Desulfomonile sp.
GTGCTCTTCCGATCTGGCGCTGGAATCTCGGAGGATGTTCGAAGACAGGATTGAATATGTCAATAGTGTGATGGGCAGTGTCGCCAATGACTTTAACAACATCCTGATGATAATCATGGGTTGCGCTCAATTCATGTACAATGACCCTAATGTGACCGTTGCCCAGATGAACAATTTGCAGAGAATTATTCAGGCATCCGAAAGGGCTAAGGATCTGGTTGGTCAAATGCTGGTGACGACTAGGCGTGGAAGACTACCGCAGGGTTTTTCAAAGCTTTCAATGGTGGTTGCTGACGTAATGAAAATCACTAGGGACAATCTGCCGTCTAACGTTCATGTATTCCAGCGAATAGAGACTAACCTTGACGTGGCCGTGTTTTTCGATGAATCAGCCCGAGAGGAAATGTCGTCAAAACTGCCAGATCATGTGCATCATTTGAACACAATGAACCTTCCTATCCTTATTTCTGTCCGGGATGCCGATGACAGCCCCGATGTGCCTTCACTGCAGCGTGAAAGAGCATGGCCCAAATCGGTTCAGCTCGACGTCTCAGTGTTGGAAAGCGATAAGGCCAATGGGCTTATTCATCGCTCCTCGATCACGGTCTCCAAAGGGTCGTTCAAACCGGTTCCAAACGAACCTGACCCATTTATTTCAGGCTTTCACATGAGGCTCAGGGTTGGAGAAACTCTGAATGGATCGCTGGAGAGTACGCCCAGGACCAGGATGCATGGGTCGGAGAGAATTCTTCTCGTGGATGACGACGTCACCGTGGTAGAAACCATCAAACAGATGCTTGAACCACTAGGATACATTGTTACATGCGCTTTTGGCAGCATCGAGGCCCTTAGCGTCTTCAGAAATGATCCACATTTGTTCGATATCGTTCTAACGGACATGGCCATGCCCAAGATGACAGGACTGTTTCTTGCGCGAGAACTGATAAAACTGCGTGCAGATGTTCCTATCATCGTGTTGACCGGATTTATCGCCGACATATCCATGAATGAGGCCAAATCGATAGGGATAGATACTGTTCTTACAAAACCTTTTTCTCAGTTCAGGCTGGCGTCGGCAATAAGAGAGACCCTGGACTCCAAAGGAGCGGCCCATCATCTAAGCAGACAGAAAAATTAATGAAATAACTGATTGACACGTCAATCGAAAAATGTTAACCGTCTTGAATGATTCGAAACGATGGTTTAACAGAAACGAGAAAAGACAAAGAAGCTGTGATCCTTGAATCGGCCTGCCGTGTTATCTGAGAGAGAGGCTTCCACCAAGCGCGTATTACCGATATAGCCCAGACAGCGGGCATTTCTTACGGTCTGGTCTACCATTATTTCAAGAGTAAAGCGGATTTGTTTGACGCCATATTGAAGGAGTGGTGGACAGATCTTTTTGCGCTGATGGAGGACTGGGAAAACCAGAAAGCAATGGTAGAAGACCAGCTAGGAGCCCTGGTGATCTATTTTCTGGATCAATATCAGAAGAGGCCAGACCTGGTTCACATTTTCATCACCGAGATATCGAGATCTGCGTCCAATCTCACGCCGTCGAGACTACATTGGTTCAAGCTTTTCCTTTCCCGGATCGAGGGTCTCATGGCAAGGGCGCAACATCAGAAACTTTTGAGATCGGATATCAAGCCCAGATATTTGACTTATATTTTTTTAGGGGCTATCGAAAGTTTTATATCGGCCATGGTATTGGAAAACCAGCCGTTGAAAAGTCGGGCCCAGAAACAGCGCATAGCTACGGGCCTGTTACAGGTTTTTTTGAATGGCGCCAGACCGGTTAAATGAGGCGTCAATTAGAATAGGAGATTGTTATGGCACTTACGTCAGTTGAAGATGTTTTCAAGAAAATGCCTGAAGTTTTTAATTCTTCAGCTTCCACCGGGTTGGATCTGGTGTTTCAGTTCCACATCACAGGTGACCAGGGTGGTGACTGGAATGTGAGCGTAAAAGAGGGCGCGTGCAATGTCGAAAAAGGTGTCCACTCAAGCCCATCGGTATCATTGACAATGGCCGATCAGGATTGGCTCGCCATGTGTAACGGTACCCTCAACGGCATGACCGCTTTCATGACTGGCAAGCTCAGAGCTTCCGGGGACATCATGGCAGCACAGAGAATTCAGTCATTGTTTCCGCTATAAATAAGTTTCAGTAAATGACATGAAGGGCGCTTTTGTTTTGCGCCCTTTTTTGTTTTCATTATCGGCTATGCTTTTGAGACAGCAGCCTCCTCGAAGGTTGCCACTTCAGTCAAGACTCTGCGTGAAGCCTCCACGACGGTCATGGCAAGCGCAGCCCCTGTTCCTTCGCCCAGCCTCATGTCCAGATCAAAAAGCGGTTTTTTGCCGAGCTTTGCCAAGGCCGACTTGTGACCGGCTTCGACGCTTTGATGGGCGGCAATCATGTACTCCACGCTTGTCGGACATATGGCCTGAGCCACAAGGGCCCCAGCAGTTGTAATAAAACCATCTATGATGACAGGCTTGCCCATGGAGGCCGCGCCTAGAATGAGGCCCGCTATGCCTCCAATTTCAAATCCTCCCACTTTTGACAGAACATCGACTGGATCACAGGGATCTGGTTTGTTTAGTGTTAAAGCCTTTTCTATGACGGAAACCTTGCGTGCGAACTGGTCATCATCAATGCCCGTTCCCCTTCCGGTGACCTCACTTACCGGCAAACCTACCAGTAGTGAAGTAATGGCGCTGCTCGGGGTAGTGTTTCCGATTCCCATTTCTCCGCATCCCAATATGTCGTAACGCTCTCCTAAGGCGAGCGCAACACCAATACCGGCCTCAATAGCGGCTATGGCCTGTTCACGGGTCATGGCGGCGCCATCCAGCATATTCATGGATCCAGCCGCTATGCTCCTAGAGATGATTTTGTTTTGACTTTCCAGATCGCCAAGGTTCCCAGACACTCCCATGTCTACTACTACAACGTCCGTTCCTGTAGCGCGTGCCAGAGCATTGACGCCGGCCCCACCATTAACTATGTTTCTGACCATCTGGCATGTCACTTCAGCGGGATACTTGCTTACCCCGGAAGCGGCCACTCCATGATCGGCGGCCATGGTCACTATTACCCTTGATTCGATAACGGGCCTGATGGTTCCGTAAATTCCCGCTAGATCCAGCGCCAGGTCCATCAGGCGTCCCAAGGCCCAATGCGGCATGGTAAGTTGATCTAGTCTGTTTTGAGCCAGAGACCTGCTCTGCTTGTCCTGCGGCTTTATTTTCAGGACTGTCTTGTCCAATACATTCATTGAGCGTTTCCTCTCTTTAGCTTTACCGGGATGCCGCAACAAACCATGAAGACCTCTTCAGAGGCTGAGGCCAGTAGCTGGTTGCAGCGTCCCAGCAGATCAAGGAAGAACCTTGTTTCTGGATTCTCAGGAACAACTCCCAGGCCAGTCTCGTTACTGACAAAGATGACGTCTCCGCGGATGACTGAGCAGGCCTCAAGCAGCGCCTGGGTAAGCTCTATTAGCATCTGTTCCGAAAAAGCTTTCTTTTTTTCACTGGAATGAAATATCAGATTGTTTATCCAAAGAGTAACGCAGTCAACAAGGAACAGGTTAAAATGCCCGTTTTTGGTTATGACCTCATCCAATTTTATTTCTTCCTCGATCGTTGTCCATATCCGGCTGTTACGTTCGTGCTGATGCCTTTTTATCCTGTCGTCCATTTCCTGGTCTATGGACGGACAGGTCGCTATGAATGCATGAGGACCATTTAAAGATTCACCCAACCTTAGAGCAAAATCGCTCTTTCCGCTCCTTCGTCCTCCGATTACAAGGAATATTCTGCCCATTTCAGCTATCTGTCCTAAAGGAAGTTTGCCCGATTAAAAGTCGACATCTTACACCAAATCAGCATAAAATATCAGTCGTAACTCAAACTTTTGTTTTTATTTGCATGTTCAGGCCTGTGATCATATTTTGGCACACAATGGGCTTGAGGTGTTTCGTCACTCAGGCAACAGGCTAAGGATCCTTTTCCGGGATCATTTCCACAACCTACTTTCTTAAACTGCGTATGATTTCAAGTCATTCCTGTTGTTAGAAGTTGATTTAGCAATCATCTGATGCTACGTTAACCTGAAATTAAAACCTGACAGACGGAGTCGTGATGAATCTTAGCGAGATCATAGATAATGCCGCTAGTAACTGGCCGGACCACCCTGCTTTGGTGTTTGAGGATCAGACCATTTCGTATGGACATCTTCTTAGCTCTATCAACAGACTTTCCAATGCTTTCATAAAAGCGGGAGTTCAGCGTGGTGACAGGGTCATGACCCTGATGGGCAATCGTCCCGAATTTGTAGCATGTTACTACGCCGCTATGAGGATTGGCGCAATTACAGTAACGCTAAATCCACTCTCCACCTCGTATGAGTTGAGCCATTACATGGCCGAATGCAAACCCGCTGCCGTTGTCTGCGGGCCCGAGCAGGTACATAAATTTTCCGGCATCAAGGATCTACATAGTTATATCAAGCTAATCATCACTACGACTCCCATCGATGGGGCTGTATCTTATTCCGAGATCCAGCAGGATTTTTCTGATAAATTCACTGCAGTGAACATGGACAAGCATGATCCTGCCGTCATAATTTTCACGGCCGGACTTCTAGGCAAAGCGCTAGGCGCAACATTGACTCATCACAACCTTGACACAAATTCGGACCTCCTAAGAGATATTGCCAAGGTGGGTCCTGAGACTCACGGACTTGCTTTGATACCTTTATTCCATGCTTTCGGGGCATCAACCAATCTGCTGGGAACCCAAAAAGTTGGTGGGACTGTCTACCTGGTAGAAAAGGTTGATTTTCCCAAGCTCATCCCGTGGCTTAAAAAGGCTCAGATATCGTGGTGCGGGCTTGTGCCGATGGTGTACTACGGATTGCTGTATCATCCGTCCTGTAAGGACCTGGATTTATCCTCCATAGAAATAGCCATTAGTGGTGGCGCTCATCTATCCTATGAAATATACGAGAAATTCACGGCCAGGTATGGTATAGACGTTTATCACGGCTATGGACTAACCGAAGCGTCTCCAGTCGTGTCATGGAACAGCATAAAAATTCCCAACAAGCCGAAAACCGTTGGAAAACCCATCCCAAATGTCACCATTGAGATTCATGATGATGAAGGCGCCAGTCTGCCGGTGGGCGTAGAGGGTGAGGTAGCTATTCAGGGGCCAAACGTGATGCTGGGTTACTATGGCAAACCCAAGGAAACAGCGACGGTTATCAGGAACAACTGGCTATATACAGGCGACATAGGAAAACTTGATGAAGACGGATACCTGACTCTTACAGGTCTGAAAAAAGACCTTATCATAACATCCGGTTTTAATGTTTACTGTCAGGAAGTCGAGGAGATTCTGATCAGACACCCGCATGTTTCTGATGTTGCTCTGGTTGGAATTGACGATCTCATGAGAGGTCAGGTCATAGAAGCCATAGTTGTTCCAGAGCCGGGTTCACAGCCTGAAGACCGGGAAATTATCAGATTCTGCAAGGAATATCTCTCGCGGTACAAATGTCCGAGAAAAGTCACTTTTGTGAAGGAAATCCTGAGAGACGCCAACGGTAAAGCCTCTGGCTGGCGATGAGACAGTGATGAGAGATTATTCAATCATTTTATCGGCAGACCTGGCTTCCTCGGATCAAATACTGTCCCTGGTCAGTGATGTGGGCTCAGACATTGATGGTCTGAAAATTGGAGTCCCGACATTACTGGAATCCGGGGTTAACATATTACCAAAATTGTCCGACTTGATGGGAAACAAGCCTCTGCTTATTGATCTAAAGGTCGCAGATATTGGTTTCAATTCAAGGGGCTTGTGGACAGGAACCAACTCCAAAATCATTTCAAAACTCAAGGGGACCGGAGCTACACACGTAACCGTGCATGGATTTCCAGGAGCCGCATCTATCGCTGAAACTCTGGATACAGCCCATGAAATGGGTATGGAGGTACTGTTGCTGCCTACCATGAGTCATCCAGGGGCTGAACTATTCTTTTCCATGCAGTTCAGCCATTCAATCCTTGGCAAGGTTACCTCCCCGGACATCTTTAGCGGTAAAACGGATCTGACCAGGGCAGAGGATGTTACTCAAGCCATTTTGATGCTCGGTGAAGCCCTTGGCGCAGACGGTTACATCGGTCCGGCCACCAAACCCGCAGATCTCGAAAAATACCGAAAAATAACTTCCCGACGGATATGGTGCCCAGGGTTTGGCAGACAGGACCGTTTAGGCAGAGACATATCCCAGCAACTTGAGGCATGGGCAAGAATCGTCGGGCCGCAGTCTGCCGCTATTATTGGGTCGCTGATTTTTGAAGCGGAAAATCCTGGGAATGCTGTCAGAGAACTTGTCCTGACACGCAACGAGATTGCCTCCAGGGTAAGTTGAAATACAGAAGTGTGTATAAAACAATTGTAAATTTCAATTAACGGCATGTTTTTGTAAAAAACTCTGGGGGTTCCATCTTTGGAAACCCACACTGCCCAAGTATCCGGACGGTTCTTTTGACTACGAATGGATCTTTGGGAATTGGCTGCTGAAGCAAGCCTCGCCGTCATGGATTAATAGGGGAAATCAACTCAGGAAGGCCACAATGACTGAAAAAAGTAATCAAGAAGAAACGGTCCAGGATAGTCGGTCAATCCAGGACAAATGGTCTTTCAGGATTCAGCCTGCCTCAAAGTCATATGATTACGGTGTTTCGTCATCGGCGGATCAGCCCCGGTATTCCGGCATAAACAGCCCCACCCAACTTACGGCAGCCATTGAAAACCTTTTTTCTAGCCAGTATCTGTCGGTTCTTTCCACCCAGAATCAAGGAGCGCCTTACGGAAATCTGGTTGCCTTTGCTAGCGCTGACTCGCTGACCAGACTTATTTTTGTGACTCCCAAGGCCACCAGAAAATTCTCAAATATTCTTTCAGAACCCCGGGTTGCTATGGTGATCGACAACCGTTCCAACAACAACAACGACTTCAGTAGCGCAATTGCGGTCACTGCCACCGGACGCGCTCAGGAATCCACCCCCCCACAAAGGGCCAGATTCCTGGAGATATTCCTTGCCAAGCATCCCCATCTGAAGGAATTTGCTGAATCTCCAAGTTGCGCCGTTATTTCAATTGACGTTGAGACCTATTATTGTGTTTACCGCTTCCAAAATGTCATGGAGTTGCACCTCAACAAATGATCCTGAAAATATCAGACGTTAAAACCGATGGCCTGAATCGTCAGCAAATGGGGGGGAAGGCGTATTGTCTGGCAAAACTGGCAATGGCGGGCGTAAGAATTCCGGCCACCTACTTCATACCTTCGGAAACATACAAACAGTTCACTGCTGAAACCGGAATTTGCGACAGGATAATGGTCGAACTCAGCCGCAAGGACTTTTCCGACATGCGATGGGAGGAAATTTGGGACGCCGCCCTACGCATCAGGAATCTGTTTATAAAGACTGCTTTTCCTGAAGGTTTGAAGAAAATTCTTTTACAATATCTGCCTAGGGAGTTTGAAAGCCATCCAGTTGTTATTCGATCCTCCGGTCTTTTGGAAGACGGCCTCAACGCATCGTTCGCGGGTTTGCATGAATCCTATGTCAATGTCGTGGGATCTGAATCAATTTTGGATCATGTTAAACTTGTCTGGGCTTCACTGTGGTCTGACCGGGCATTGATGTACCGTAATGAGCTAGGCCTGGACCCCCATTCCAGCAGCATGGCCGTAATCATTCAGGAACTGATCGAGGGTCAGAAATCCGGAGTGATTTTCACCAAAAGTCCTGATGACAAACCTCATTCGATCATCGAGTGCGTTTACGGTTTGAATCAGGGATTGGTTGACGGATCAATTTTTCCTGATCGATGGATATTGAACAGATCAACCGGCGATCTTGTTGAATTTCAAGACGCCGGGCGCTCTGAGTGTCTGGTTTCAGACAGCAATGGAGGCATCAAACGACGGCAACTCGACCGTGAAAAGATACTTAATCCACCATTAAATTTATCCGAAATCCCAAAAGTTTACGAGCTTGGAATTTTTTGCGAATCTCTTTTCGGTCATCCCCAGGACGTTGAATGGACTTTTCTCGATGAAGATCTGATAGCCCTCCAATCAAGACCCATATCTTCACTGAAGGAAGACTCCGGTGATCAGCGGGTGTGGTACAGGAGCCTTGTCAGAAGCTTTGACAATCTAAGGACTCTGCGCCAGAAAATAAGCTCCCGATTGATACCTGAAATGATCGAGACAGCGGACAGGCTTTCGCAACAAACACTTGAGGATCTCACCGATTCAGAATTGGGGGATGAAATCCAGCGTCGGATTGAAGCAGTTGAGGAATGGACAGGAGTCTATTGGAAATATTTCATTCCTTTCGCTCATGGAATTCGACTTTTTGGCCAGTTTTACAATGATTCCGTAAAACCTGATGATCCCTATGAATTCATGTCCCTTCTTGTCCAGACCAATATGCTGAGCCTGGAAAGGAACCGGACATTGAAACAGATGGCCACGGAACTCGGTAGCCGACCACCTACCTCAGCTACGACTACGGTTGGATCAAGAGAAAATCATCAGCCATGGGATGAATGGTTGTCGGAGTATTTGAAAGGCGATCAAATCTCCCAGGAATTCTTTGATTTTCTAAAACAGTATGAGAGGGTCGATCTCAAAGCTAATAACAGCTTCCAGAAGCCGGTTGAGCACCTCATCGAGGATTTCTTGGGAAAATTTGAAGGTGAGGCAAAAGCCAGAGCAACGGAAATACTGGACCTAGCCAGATACAGTTATCGGCTTAGAGATGATGACAACATATATCTTGGCCGAATCGAAAGTCAGCTCGCCACTGCGGTGAATTATGGTGTTGAAAGGCTGTCAGCCCAGGGATATAAGCAATCCAAAAACATTAAATCCAATCAAGTGGCACAGGCGCTCAAAGATCCTTTTTACAGGCCAATCCATGAACCAACTGTAACAACTCAAAAACCTGATCTGTTCAGATCGAAGGTCCGTCAGTTGAGAGGCCAGCCGGCCGGGCCAGGGTTTGCCTCAGGTATGGCCAGGGTAATACATGACAATTCGGACTTGCTTAAGTTTAAGGCTGGTGAAATCATGGTTTGTGACGCAATTGATCCAAACATGACCTTCGTTGTGCCTCTTTGCTCGGCCATTGTAGAAAGGCGGGGAGGAATGCTCATACACGGAGCCATCATAGCTCGTGAATATGGCTTGCCATGTGTTACAGGGGTCCCGGAAGCCTCCAGTTTGATCAACACCGGGGATAGGATCTCTGTAGATGGATATCTTGGATTGGTCACTATAGGCTGAATAAATTTTCCGCAATGCGGGAGTTTAAATCGTTTATTTTTCAGGGCACAGCCGGGACAATTTTTTGGAAGGAACCACTGTTGCTAAAAATATGGTCTAGGGTAACTATAGTTGTAGGGGCCTTGATGGGCACGATTCCCTTGTTTCACGTACTGGAAATGTACAGCGCACATTCGAGCAAGGGGCAGTCCCTGGCCGGCGCTCTTTTTTTTGAATTCGGTGTCATGACTTGGCTGATTTACGGAATACTGAAGAAAGATCGCATAATAACTGCTTGCAACGGGATTGCAGTGTTTTTTGGACTGATATACGTTTTCGCAATAATCTATTATGCTGAGCATAACTTACGCTGAGAAGTCCTGGACCAAACCTTAACAGGTTTGTCAACTGTCCCAACCGCATGGACAAAAAATGCAATTTCCAATATAACCCTGGCCAAGAAAACGGCTCTCAATGAAGCCACTGCCATATATGACCCCGGCCATACTCTTCCCGGCGCAATTCGGCAGTCTCTTCTGCAGAAACACGTGAGAAGCCATATGATTGAAATTTGTATTGCACAACCGACCAAGGTGGATTTTTCAGGAGCTGCCAAATGATTCATGAATCAGGAAAAGGCGAAATCAGGGTAGGAAAACATGATCTGGCCGATCCTTCAAAACTTTTTTTGATAGCGGGGCCGTGCGTAATAGAGTCCGAGTCTCTGGTGATGAAAGTAGCAGAAGAAGTCACCGGGTAGGTGAGGATCTTAACATACCGGTTTTATTCAAGTCATCATTTGATAAGGCCAACAGAACCTCGATCGATTCCTTCAGAGGGCCTGGTATAATTGAGGGGCTGGACATACTACAGAAAGTCCGGGAAAAATTTGGGATACCGGTCGTGTCTGATATCCATGTGCCTGACCAGGCTGCAGTCGCTGGGCAAGTCCTGGACGTCATACAAATACCGGCTTTTCTGTCTAGACAGACTGATTTGCTTGTATCTGCGGCCCAGACCGGAAAAGTGGTCAACATAAAAAAAGGTCAGTTCCAGGCGCCGGAGGATATGATCCACGCCATTAAGAAAGTCGGTAGCGCTGGATCTGGAAAAATCCTGATCACGGAGAGAGGGTCCAGCTTTGGATACCATGATCTTGTTGTAGACATGCGTTCGATTCCAGGCATGAAAAAATTCGGATATCCTGTAGTCTTTGACGCTACGCACTCAGCCCAGAAACCGAGCGCGGCAAACGGCAAATCCGGAGGAAACAGGGAGCTTGCAGGGCCTTTGGCCATGGCGGCGGTTGCCGCTGGAGCCAACGGCGTATTCATAGAAACACATCCCGATCCGGACTCGGCTCTTTGCGATGGACCAAACTCTCTGAGCCTGGCTTCCTTGAAAGAACTCGTATCAAAATTGGCGATGATTCATTCAATATCAAATTCCGGGAGCTTGCCGTCAAACATGGCTGAACCGACATTTCAATCCTTTGGCGGGGAGAGACGTGGAGCATTGTCAGACAAGCTTTCGCGGATAAGGCTGATAATTTTCGATGTGGATGGGATACTTACGGATGGTCGTATTATTTTTGGGAATAATGACATCGAGATTAAATCCTTTGATGTAAGGGATGGACATGGTATAAAGATTGCTAAGAGATTTGGCCTGGATATAGCTTTAGTCACTGGCCGCAGTTCCAAGTCTGTCAAGTGGAGAGCCTCGGATCTTGGCGTTGATCATGTCTACCAGGGAATCTGGGACAAGAAACCTGTTTTTGAGAGAATTGTCCAACAGATTGGAATTGATAACGACCAGGTTGCAGTGGTAGGTGATGACATAGTTGACATACCGATGATGAGATTGGCTGGTGTCTCCTTCACTGTTCCTGAGGCGCCTATGGAAGTTGTCTCGGCGGCAGACGTGGTTACGAGGCATTCCGGTGGTAGAGGGGCTGCTCGTGAGGTCGTTGAAATGATCCTGAAAGCCCAGGGGAAATGGGAACAGGCTATGAGCCGGTATTACAGGTAAGTTTCCTGAAAGGCGCAAGGAATGACGAGGCCATGGGCCCTGAAATGCAAAATATCCAGGACAAACGCATAAATCATAGGGAAATTGAGCGGTGGTACAGACTCAAGAATATGAGAAAGGCCATACAGGCTCTGGCGTTTGCGTCCATTATTGCAATGATATCGGGATTTGCGATTTCCAGATACACGAGTGAACCTGAGCCAGTTTTTAAGCCGTCCAATTTGTCTGAGCCTGGCATTAAGGTTGAAAAATTTTCCTACTCTTCAGTAGGCGCTCATCAATGGGATCTGGAGGCTTCTTCAGCCACTGTCGCTGAAGCCATGGATCATGTCGAACTGAAATTGCCAAGAATTGTCTACTATACAGGTGATGGGTCAAAAATTCTTCTCAATGCAGATACGGGTAACCTCGACAAAAAGGCAGGGACAGTAACAGCCAAGGGTGGTGTGACCATAAAATTCAATGACTTTATGTTTCGGACCCATGACATAAATTATTCACAGGGAACACTCGAAGCTCAAGCGTCTGAGTCGATTTTCATGGAAGGCGCAGACATGAAACTATCCGGCAAAGGGTTGAGATTGTTTGTGGACAAAGAAGAGGTTATAATTGAACAAGACGTTAAGGCGAGTTTGTTCAACGTGAAATGGGTCGAGCGTGGTAAAAAACTTCCTATTTGACGGATTAATCATAGATCGATGAGAACAGCTTCTGTCCTAGTTACTTTTATGATTCTGCTGGCTGTTGCCAACACCTGTCTGGCTCAGGGTGGCGATTATCTGTCGTTAGGACCTGATTCCGACCAACCCATCAATATTACTTCCAAACGTTTTTCCGCTAAAAACATTGCCGGAGGTAAAGAAGTAAATTTCGATGGAACGGTGAAGGTTCAACAGGGTGATTTGACCCTTACCTGTGATCGTCTCACCATACTGTATGACGAGAAGCATGGCTCAGGTAACGGATCTGCCGCACTAAAGAAAGCGTCAAAGGAATTGCAGACGGCGAGCCGAATTAAATCGATAATAGCCTCCGGAAATGTCAAAATAGTCAAGAACGACAGGATGGCGACAGCCGGAAAGGCAGTTTTCGACAACTTGAAAAGAACCATAGCGCTTTCGGAGGGTCCTCCACGATTGTGGCAGGGACCGGATGCGCTATCCGCCCAGAATATCATTATCTATCTCGATGAAAATCGTTCGGAGCTTGCAGGAGGAGATGACACCCTAATCACTGCCGTAATCAATCCATCCAAGCAGAAAAAAGAAAAAGAGAAGGAGAAGTAGTCGCGAGCGCTATAGAATTGACAGCTCGGGGCCTCGTCAAGGAATACTCCGGTCGGCGCGTGGTAGACAATGTCAGCCTGCGTATTGAATCCGGGAGTGTGGTTGGACTTTTGGGGCCTAACGGCGCAGGAAAGACGACGACCTTCTACATGATTACCGGATTGGTCAGACCTGACATGGGAGAAGTTTATCTGGATGGTCAGGACATTTCAGATTTGCCTGTGTATTTACGCGCCAGGCTTGGCATCAGTTATCTGCCTCAGGAAACTTCGGTGTTTCGCAAGCTGACGGTCGCCCAAAATATTATGGCTATTCTGGAGACGGTTGAACCGGATAAAAAAAAGCGGAATGAACGTTTGGAAGAGCTTCTAGCCGAACTGGACATCACCAGGCTACGGGACCAGAAGGCTGAAAGCCTTTCAGGAGGACAGAAACGACGACTGGAGATCACCAGAGCCCTTGTAATAAATCCCAGTTTCATGCTTCTGGATGAGCCCTTTGCCGGTCTGGATCCAATAGTCGTACTGGAAATTCAGAAAATCATCGCTACTCTTAAAGAAAGAGGAATCGGAGTGATTATAACGGATCACAACACTAGAGAGACTTTGGGAGTATGTGATATAATATATCTTTTGGATAAAGGAAAAATTCTAGAGCAAGGTGACCCTCAGAAAATAGCTTCCAGTGAAACGGCTAGGGAAGTTTACCTCGGCAAACAATTTACGATGTAGCTGAAAAAAACAGATCATGGCTCTTCAAATAAAACAACAGTTGCGTCAGATCCAGCAGTTGGTGATGACGCCCCAGCTTCAACAGGCCATAAAACTGCTCCAGTATAATCATCTGGAGATGATAGGCGCTTTGGAGCAGGAACTCAAAGAGAATCCCATGCTTGAAATAGGTTCATATGATGAACCTCTGGCAAGCCAGGATGAGCCTTTCCATAATGATCTGGGATCACTCGAGCAGATGGTGGCTGAACCCAAACAACCTGAAGGCGACTTTTTCGATGTTGACTGGGAAAACTATCTCGAAAGCTACGGAGCTGACTATCAACCCAAACAAAGGGATTTTTCTGAAATAAATCCCCTTGAAAACATGACTTCATATAAAACTAACCTCTTTAGATACCTCCTTGAACAACTTCAATTGAGCAGGGTTGAAGGGATTGAGAGGCAAATAGCTTTGGAGATCATAGGCAATGTCACTGACCAGGGCTATCTTGACATCTCGACGGAGGACCTGGCCAGCAGCCTGTCTGTATCGGTTGAACAAGTGGAGAAGGTATTGTCGATGGTTCAGGAATTCGAACCACGTGGAGTTGCCGCCAGAGATCTCAGAGAATGTCTGATTATTCAGGCAAAGGCCATGGAAGAGGGCAATCCGGTTGTCATGAACATACTTGAAAACGCCTTTGATTTGCTTCAAGTGGGAAAGTTTGACCAGATAGCCAAGAAACTGAAAGTCAGTATGGAAGAGGTTAAGGAGGCAGCCAAGATAATATCAAAATTTGAACCCAAGCCGGGACGACCTTTCATAGGATCCGACACTGTATACGTTCAGCCCGACATATTCGTTTTCAAAATGGGGAAAGATTACTCGGTAGTTGTAAATGACGACGGTCTACCCAGGCTTAAAATAAGCTCAATGTTCCAGAAAGAACTTTACAATGGTTCGTCAAACCCGAAGGCCAAGGAATACATTCAGGATAAGATGCGCAGCGCCATATGGCTCATAAAAAGTATTCATCAACGCCAAAGGACTATCTATAAGACGACCAAATCCATAATAAAATTTCAGAGAGAATTTTTTGATAAAGGTATAGACTACTTAAAGCCGTTGGTGCTCAAGGATGTAGCTGATGATATTGAGATGCACGAATCCACAATCAGCAGAGTCACCACGAACAAGTATGTTCATACACCACGGGGTGTTTTCGAGTTAAAATTTTTTTTCAATGCTGGTATTAAACACGGCGCAGAAGAAATAGCTTCTGAATCGGTCAAGAACCAGATAATGAAAATCGTTAAAGGAGAGGACCCGAAAAAGCCGGTGAGCGACAAAGAAATAGCAGACTATCTTGCTAAGTCTCAAATAATCATAGCTCGCAGAACCGTTGCAAAATATAGAGATATGCTCGGAATCCCTCCGTCAAGTAAACGCAAGAAGAAATTTTGAGTCTCTCAGCGTTAATGGGAGATCCTTTCAAGGAGGTTTTTTATGCAACTTGCAGTAACTTTCAGACACATGGAGCCATCGGACGCCTTGAAAAACTATGTTCAGGACCGTACCATGAAGCTTACCAAGTATATTGATCGTCCACTAGAAAGCCAGGTGACCCTGACAGTTCAAAAGTTCCGACAGATTGCAGATGTCGTGATAAATGCCGATGGTCTAAGGATAGCCGGTCAGGAAGCCCATGAAGACATGTATGCAGCCATCGACCTGGTCATGGACAAGATCGAAAGACAGGTAAAGAAATATCGTGAAAAAATTCGAAACCACAAGCCTGTAGCCGGTAAGGAAATCCGATGGAAAAGAGAGGTTTATCAGCAGGAGAGTTTTGAGGACGACAAAGAGCCGATCATCATTAAAACAGAGAACTATTTTGTCAAACCAATGTCGGTTGATGAAGCCGCGATGCAAATGGATCTGTCACATCAGGATTTTCTTGTCTTTAACAACGCCTCAACACAGTCAGTAAATGTTATCTACAGGAAAAAAGACGGTAATTATGGCTTGATAGTTCCTCAAAGTTCATAAACCCCAAGAAGGAGTAATCAGACTTGGGTGATGTCCGAGCATGTGAAACAAGCTGCTGGCTTTGAAGGCTGCTTAAGAAATTACAGTTAACCAATCGCGAAAAAATTTATCCTGATCATGAGGGCGTCTGACTAGGCGCCCTTTCGATTGTTTGAGATTTGTATCTGAAATAAGAATCACGACCTGTTAATCAGGCATGAAATGTAATTTCAGGCGCTCCACGAAAATTCATGGTTATTGAAAGAATTAAATTTAAATGGCGAAATCGTATGTGTTACGATAACGCATCAATCGGACTTTTTTGACTGTAGTCAATTTGAAGTGAGAGTATTTTCCCATGAGGATTCTTGATTTCCTCCCAGGCGATTCAATTATAGTTTCACTCAATTCAACAACGAAGGTGGATGTTTTATCCGAATTGGTAGAGCCAATCCTGTTGTCACATCCCAATCTTGACAAATCAGAGTTGATGAAAACCTTGATCGAACGGGAACGACTTGGTAGCACAGGACTCGGAGGCGGCGTGGCCATTCCTCACGGGAAATGTGAAGGTCTTGACAGACTGGCTGCGAGTTTTGGCAGGAGCGGCCGAGGGGTTGATTTCAATTCCATGGACGGCAAACCTACCTACTTGTTCTTTCTTTTGTTAGCCCCAAAAAACTGTGCTGGAGAGCATCTGAAAGCTCTTGCAAGAATCTCCAGGCTTTTCAAGGACCCGCTGCTGACAAACAGCCTCAAACAGGCGGAAAGCGCAAACCAAATAACAAAACTGATGGAGGAACATGATTTGCGCTATCCGTAGTATCAGCAAGCCCTAGATATCTGAATCGGCCTTGTAGGCGCACAGATCTCCACACATGGAGCATGTCTCGTGGTCCTGATCACAGGTTTTGGCTCTTATCTCCCTTGCAAGATCGGGGTCGAGCGCAAGTTCTATTTGCTTTTCCCAGTTCCGTTCTTTTCTGGCCTTACTCATCTCCACATCCCATTCCCATGCGCCAGGAATCCTGCGAACCAGATCGGCCGCATGACCTGCGGCTCTGGCAGCCAAAACTCCCATTCTCACGTCCTCAATGCCCGGAAGACCCAAATGCTCTGATGGAGTCACATAACAAAGGAAGTCAGCTCCGTTGCAAGCCGCTATAGCCCCGCCGATGGCCGAAGTCAGATGATCCAGCCCTGGGGCCACGTCTGTAACCAGAGGACCTAGCACATAGAATGGGGCGTTATCGCAAAGCCTTTTCTGTAGAAGCATTTGAGTAGGTATCTGATCAATCGGAACGTGCCCAGGTCCCTCGATTATGGCCTGAACCCCAACCTCTCTGGCCCTGCGGTTCAATTCCCCGAGCGTCATCAATTCCTCTAACTGGGCTGAATCCAGAGAGTCGGCCACCGCCCCTGGCCTCAAACCATCCCCAAGACTCAATACCATGTCGTATTGTTTACAGATATCCAGGACTTCATCAAAACGCTCGTAGAGTGGGTTCTCCTTACCATTAACCCTCATCCACCTCGCCAGGAAACTACCGCCTCGGCTCACTATTCCGCATACACGAGGACTTTTCTCGAGCCTTTCAAGCACAGAACCCGTAACCCCGCAGTGAACGGTGACAAAACTGATTCCATCCTCGCCGTGCAGGCGTATGGCGTCAAGCATTTCATCTGATGTCATTTTTTCACCGCCACCCTTTTCCCGGACGGCTTTGACTATTGCCTCATAAATGGGTACCGAACCAACTGGAATTTCTGAAGCTGAGATGATTTTCTTTCTCATGGAGCGTAAATCTCCACCTGTTGAAAGATCCATTACGGCATCAGCGCCGGCTTTGACTGCAGCTTCAAGCTTTCTTATTTCCAGACCTTCGTCGTGAACATCGCCTGAAGTTCCGATGTTGGCATTAACTTTTATTTTCAACCCCTTACCAACTGCGACAGGCCTACCCCGAGGAGGCGCTTTAAAAAATACCGCCTTGCCTTCCTCCAGTTCAGATTTAAGGAAATCCTGGCTGACAGACTCGTATTTGGCTAGGGCATCAATTATTGATTCCAAAATATATCTCTCCCGTTTACAATTTTTGTTTGTAGTATATGAGCCTATTGCAATATTGTCTACACTGGTTGAAGAAAAACTGGACGGTGGATTTAGAAAAGAGTTCATGAGGACAGTCAAATAATGGGCACTGCTTCGGGTTCTAGGGCTGTTGCTGGATGCGCTGCGTCGCTTATCTGGTCAGGGGCGTTCATTTTCGGATTCCCAGGCGTGATGGCTCCTTATTGGAAAGAGCAGTTTAATGCCTCTCAAGGGGCGATCGGATCTATACTCTTCTTTGTGCTGGCTGCCGTCGGTCTTTTCATGTTCCTTGTAGGTCGGTGGCAGGAGAGGATTGGAATCAGGCGAACCATTACTGCAGGCTCGGTGATAACATCGTTAAATGTGCTTCTTTTGAGTCAGGCTTCCAGTCTTTACATGATATATGCCTTTGCTTTCATCGCTGGAGCATCGTCCTGTCTCATCTACATCCCGTCTCTTACATGCGTCCAAAGATGGTATCCCGAAAAGAGGGGTCTTGTCTCAGGAGCTGTCAACATAACATTCGGACTATCTGCCGCCCTTATGTCCCCTGTGTTTGTCTTCATGATGGATACAGTTGGTTATGTTCAGATGCTTCATATTCTCGGAATAATCTCCCTGGTAGCAGGTATTTTATCTTCACAACTTACCGATGCTCCTGCTGACCCCCCAAAAGCTGGGCCAGGGGCTGAGGTCACCGCTACAATCTTCACCGAAAAACCGATGACTGTTTCCGAAATCGTAAGGACGAGAAATTTTCAATTACTCTGGTTATGTTGGGCCCTTCAGGGGGCTGCAGGAATAGCCATGGTACCTTTATCTACCGCCTATGGAATGTACAGGAATTATCCGATGGAAGCAGCGGTCGTCATATTGATGGCCTTCAATTTTACCAGCGGCATCATGCGACTTCTTAGTGGATTCATGTCAGACTACGTTGGGAGAAACCGGACGATGAGCGTCAGTTTTATGCTTGCCGGCCTGGCATATATAGCGCTGGCCCACTCAGGCAATCTTGTATGGATGTCGATCTTCGCGGCTTTTATTGGATTCGCGTTCGGGACACTTTTTACAGTTTCCGCGCCTTTGGTCACCGATTGTTTTGGAATCCAGAATTTTGGAGCTGTTTTCGGGATTGTCTTCACTGCGTATGGCTTCTTTTCCGGCCCCTTAGGTCCTGCTCTCAGCGGATTAGCGCTTGATATAACCAAGGATTTTTCTCTTGTCTTCTACTATCTCAGTTCTTTCTGCTTCAGCGCGAGCATTCTGGTCCTGTTCATAAAACCGGGCATTCCGGCAAAGAGAGCGTAGAATGTTTTAGTCCAAAGACCGAAACTACTCCACGTCCATTATGTCAACCTAGGTTCTCTGAATCACAAGGATTCCATTCCAGAAGGTAGGGTGACAATTGTGTTTAGTCTTTACGTCGAGCAAGATTTTGTATGAGTTTTGGCTGGCCTTCACGAAGTCTATGGTTGCATCATACGGCTCATTCCAGTTTGTATCATCCACAAGGATGATGCACTTGGGGCTGAAAAAGGGCTCAGCTACCTGCAACCCCTTGATTTGATCTTCATAGCTGTGATTTCCATCATAAAAATATAACCCGATTTGTCCTTCATGAATTTCTTCAAAATATTTCAGATAATCCATATCATAAAACAAGTGGTTCGGACTTTTCAGTTGGCCAAAACGTCTTAGAAAATGTTCCCTGGGCCCCCCAAACTCTGAGAAATTGTCTACCCCAACACAGATTTTTCCAGGATTGTCAAGTAGTCCTGAGAGAAACGAAAAACCGTGCCAGATACCTACATTAACAAAAACGTCTTCTGAGGACATTCGAGCGACGGATTCGTTTATTATAGCTGCAATTGCCAATGTGGACATTCGTGGAACATCCTTCAGTCTTATGAAGGACCGCTTGAGTGACAATTCATACTCGGGAAACCCGGTGTTCAGCATTTCCAGAAACATTCCGAATTTCTCCGGCAATCCGGTCTTTCCATGTTTGATAATGTACTGAAGTCTTTTTTGATAAAAATCTTCACTTACCGGCATTCTGGTATGGGGCTTTATGAACCTGAAAGAGAGATTTTGCAGATATTCCATATAATCCATTGGTTAGAATTGTTCTCGTTTCACAGGTTATTTGGGTTCATGACATTATCACTACTCGACATATATTTCAATTTTGGCCGCTTCATTATTGGGCGTAACAGCCATGATGGAATGGCGACCATTGCTCGGCTCCCAATAGAACTCATAAGGGGCCTCGCTTCGGGCTAATTCAATTCCATTAACTATCCAAATGACGTATGGAACAACACTCGCAGTTGACGCTCGTAGTGGGATTATCAACTGTTTAGAGGTATTTCCTGAGAACTGATCCCCATCATGTGGAGTAGTAATAATGATGCTGCTTCTCTGACTCATTACTGATCTTTTGGTCCGACTGCTCTGAAGAGGTTCTTCAAGACGTGGTCTATTTTCAGGAGTCATCAGACCGGATTCGAGTCGGTATCGACCGGTTCCTAGATTTAACTCCCTCTTGTGAATCCACGCAGCATACTCAGCTCCAAGGTAAAGGTGTTCATCAGGCGCGTGAACATTGCCATATTCCCTTGACTTTTGGCCAATACGTCCCCTCGCTCCTGCGCCAGACCCTCCAAGGATATGCATCAGGTCGCTGAGAATCGGACCGCATGCATTGGCTCCTGATACTCCGGATGAAGGTTTACCGTCAAAATTGCCGGCCCACAGTCCAACAACGTATTCGGAGGTGAATGCCAAGGTCCATGCGTCCCTGTATCCATCACTTGTTCCAGTCTTTATTGCCACTGGAAAGCCAAGGTCCATGAAGTAAGGATTTCCGAATGTCATAATTCGGGCATTATGATCACGCAGGACGTCAGTTATTTCTATCACGCTTTTGGCATCTATGACCCTAGTGGTTATTAGAGGCTCTTCTACGAGCATTCGGAGTTCCCCAAAATTTCCCTTTCTTGCAAGACAGGCGTATGCGCGTGTGAGGCCAAATAGGCTTACCTCCAGATTGCCGATGGCCAGACCATAACCGTAGTGCTGATAACTCTTTGAATTTGAATCCAGAATTTTTATTGTCTCAAGGAGCTTAAAGAATTCACGAACACCTATTTCTTCAATAGTTTTCACAGCCGCAAGATTCAACGATGATCCGAGAGCCTCTGACAAGGTAACCGGACCGTATTCCACCCTGTTCGCATTCAGTGGCATGTAATCGCCTGACGGTGTTTTGTATTTCCTGGAAGTATCAGGAATCACTGAAGCAGTTGATAGGCCTTTTTCAAGGGCTAGCGCATATAGAAATGGTTTCAGGGTGGAGCCACCGGATCTTCTTGAAACCGCTCCATTGTTGAATCCACCATTTGCTGGGCCGTAACTGATGCTTCCCATCAATGCCAGGACGCTGAGATTTTTAACTGAAACTATGATTGCCGCAGCCTGTTTTATCCCAACGGAGGCAAGCCTCGGCTTGTGGGAAGCAAGCGTATCCTCCAGTTGCTTTTGAAGGTCCCCATCGAGAGTGGTTCGTACAACCGGGCTTTTGGATTCAATTCTGCCGGAAGCCAACTGAACAAAATGGGAGGCCTGTCGGGGAATACGCCTTTTTCTAAAAGTGAGATTCTTGCCTGTATTCCTGGTAGCCTCCTCAGGTGTAATGAAGCCACATGTCAGCATTCGGGAGATTACCCGATCTTTCTCCTCAATAAGTAAGGCCCTTCCTGAAGACTTTGTTGGATCAAATCGTGATGGTGAGCGCGGCAGGGCTGCCAGGGCTGCAGACTCAGACACACTCAGCATTTTTATGTCCTTGTCGAAATATACCCGGGAAGCTATACCAACACCTTTGAGATATCCCCCCATCGGAGCCAGGTTCAGATTGAGTTCCAGGATTTCATCCTTGGATAACTGCCATTCA
>CALDNG010000006.1 GCA_937915285.1 uncultured Desulfomonile sp.
CGATCACCGGCTTTGATCGGTCGATTTCGGAATAATGTTCTGCCAACAGTGGCAATGGGGCCAGCCTGGCGCCCGCTATGTGTCCATCCTCATATTCTTTGGGCTGTCTTACATCCAGAAGGGTGTAAGTTCCCTGCTGGTTCCTGTTGATAAAATCCCGAGCTTCATCCGGTGTGAATGATTCTACAGGCGTAAAAAGTTTTTTGAATGTCTCCAACATAGACTATTCCTCTGGAAAAACTCGTGTGATCCTTTAAACAGGAGTTTTTTGACGCTACAATCTAAATGCATGGATCTGAATGATTACGTTTGGGGCGTAGTACCTGACCTTTTCTTTATGGGTCCAACACCCAACAAATAGACCAATCTGGAGTCGTCGTTGAGCCCCAGTAGTTTGGAGGCTTCAGAATCGTAGAAAGCGCCGATTCCGCAACAACCGAACATAAGCGACGTCGCGCCAATATAGAGTCGTTGCCCAAGACGACCTGCTGTTAAAAGCGCGCGCCTGTATCCTCGGGGTCCAAACTGACATTCAATTTCCCGCATATTTGCCATGATGAGAAAGTGTGCTGCGCAGTTTGCCAACCATGCCTGGTCAAGACATATATGAGTCATGTCGTCGATCAGGTCACCCTTTCTGGCTTCAAACAGTGAGCGGTCATTCGCGTCATAAAGATAGAATCCATTGGCCAAACCTTCCACATCTGAAACGATGAGACCAGTTTGGATACCGTTGGATGCAGGATCAGCGAATCCAGTGATTGACAATAGGTAGTCAATCTGAGCGGTTGATACCTGTTTCTTGATGAAATTCCTAAGCGAGCGTCTTCCAAACACTGCATCCGGATATCCAATGGATGGCGAAGCAATATTCCTGATGTTCACCTTAGTCTCGAATTTCAAGGGTAATCCGAGGTTGGCAAGTTTTTTCCGATCAATCGACTGGTAGTTCACGGATTTTGTGGTGAGTGAGTGAATTGAACGAATTGCAGGGTAATCAACTTCACCTGAGGAAACTTTGCTGTACACCGAAAAATCGGTTGCGGGCAGTTTGGGTCCATTTTCAGTGGTTATTTCCGAAACGCTCCGGCCTTGCACGATAACTGCCGCCAGGCACACTTCCCTGGCTGGATCAACATGGAGAAACTGGTTGACGCCTGTATCTTTAAAATCGTAACAGATGTCGTAATCCAGTCCATGATATTCAAGAGCCAGTGTCAGATTTTCGAGGAGGTGCCCCGAATCAAGTAAATGGTATCTGTAGGCGCGATCCCGGTACTTCCAGGAACTCCTGAAGAAGATGGCTGAGACAAAAAAGACAAGCGTGGGAATAACAGAGTCCTCTGATCCCAACAATTCACGAACCTCAAACCCCTCGCCACCATGGCGCAATTGCTCTAGACCATCCCTTGCGATGTTGTGATGATACAAACCGCCGTCAATGCCAGGCAGGTTCATTGCCCAGACATACGTCTCAAAAGGATAAAGCGCCCCCGCAGACGCTACGCTCCTGTAATAAAAGTAATTTCCGCCATATTTGGCTTTGGCCGTGATTGAATGTGAAAGATGGAGGATAGAACTCAATACCGAGAAATCCATGCTCGACGGCGAACCCTTTCGCGTCTCATTCAGTAGGAACTCAGGAATTGAAACCTGTTCATAGGGTCCCCCGGGAGCCAAACCTACTAAGTCAGCTCCGGTATACTCCTTAAAGACTGAAGGTTGGTGGGGCCAATCCATATAATGGCCCTTCATGTCGAAACGGTCATAGCTGGTCAGATTGTGATAATCCAAGGTGGATTTAAACATCGGCCATATTCTCCAAAAAACCATAAACCAAAAGAGGTCAACCGCCCCAAGGCATGCGGGAATATACTTCCGAGAGCTTGTCACGATATTCCTTGAAGAATTTCTCGTGTTCCTTTTCCCATGCTGAGAGCATGCTTAAAGCCTTTGAGGCCCTGCCAGTGGTTTTTTCAGACATGTTCGCGTAGAATTCCGAAAGGTCTCTTTCGATCAACCAGGCGGTGTTGAAGATTGTGACGTCCGGAACCATCGATCCTTGAACACATTCCTCAAGAAATTCCTTCTTGCTTCGTTCATCAAAATAATTTGTCGGCGCAATGGTCTCAGGGGCCAAGTCTCCGATACCTATTTCCTGTCCGGATTTCAAGTCCCTGATTATGCTGGATATAAAATCAATGTGCCTCTGCTCTTCGGCTATCAACCTCTGGAATGCCGAAACTGCAGCTCCTACTCCCATGCGCTCAAGTGACGTTTGAAAAAAACTCATACCGGTTTTTTCCTGATTGAGAGCATACTCAAAAATTTTTACCAAATTAGCGTTTGTTTCCATGATCCCCTCCATAATTTTAAAATATAAGTCGTGAATCGAAATATACCAGAAGGAATATTCAATTTCCGGCTGCAAAATATTTGGCCGAACTATGTCTTCAAATTTGTGGTGCGGTGTTACACCGCAAGATAACGAGTCTGTATTTCTTTGTTATTCAATAACTGTTGTCTCGACCCTTCATACCTTAATGCGCCTTTATCGATCACATACCCCCTATCTGAGATCGAAAGCGCAAAATAGGCGTTTTGTTCCGTCATAAGAACTGGTGTCTCCGACTTGAGCGCAACGATGATTCGTCCTAGTTCTTCGACTATGACAGGAGCTAGTCCCTCGCAAGGCTCATCGAGCATTAGCAGCAGCGGGTTACCGGCCAAAGCGCGTGCGATGGCCAGCATCTGCTGTTCTCCCCCGGAAAGAGCGCCGCCTTTGCGGTCTTTGAGGTGGTAAAGCATTGGGAAGACATCAAAAATACGCTTCTTCGTCCAAGGGGCCCTGCCTGTTCTTGCGGGCAGTTGGGCTACCTCTAGGTTTTCTTCCACTGTGAGCCTTGGAAAAATCCGTCGGTCTTCAGGCACAAAAGCAAGCCCTGCGCGGGTGTTATAATAGACCGCCCTGCCGGTAATTTCCTCATCCTTAAAAAAAACCTTGCCGGAGGAGGGCGCATTAAGACCTGCTATCCCTCTCATCGTGGTAGTCTTGCCTGCCCCATTCCTACCAAGCAGGCAAACAATTTCCGATTCGTTCACGTTCAGGCTCATGCCCTGCAAAACGTGACTATCCCCATAAAAAACGTGTATGTCAGAGACCTTTAGCATCTAGACTCCCCCCTAGATAGGCTTCCTTCACAGCCAAATTAGACCTGATTTCATCAGGTGAGCCTGAAGCTAATGGCGAACCCTGATTAAGGACGAATATTTTCTCTGCAATCGAAAATACAACTTTCATGTCGTGTTCGGTTAAGAAAAAAGTGGCTCCCGATTTCATTGAGAGTTCCTTGATCAGGTGAATTATTCGGTCTGTCTCTTCGGGGTTCATTCCGGCCGTCGGTTCGTCGAGCAAAATGAGTTTAGGCTTCCTGGCAAGAACAATGGCGATCTCAATAAGTCTCTTGTCGCCATACGCCAATGTTGAAGCGATCCTGTTCGCAAAAGGCAGCAATCCGACCATATCCAGGGTTTGTTCAGCCTGTTCCCGAAGGTCAACGCGTTTCTTGAGTGACCCAAGTATCGAAAAACTCTTGCCATTATGGATTATGACAGGGGTCAGAACGTTTTCCAGTACGGTGAGTTTGGGGAAGATATTTGTGATCTGGAAAGATCGAAGCAGTCCCATGCCTACGAGCTTGTGAGTAGGCTCTCCGGAAACATCCCTGCCCATAAAATGGACACTACCGCTTGAAGGTTTATACCTTCCTGACACAACATTGTAGAAAGTAGTTTTTCCCGCCCCATTCGGGCCGATGAGAGCGGTGAGGCATCCATCAGGGACAGCTAACGAAACTCCCTTGAGGGCCTGGAATCTACCAAAACTCTTATGCAGATTTCTGATCTCCAATAAGGGCGTCTGAGACATCAGTTGCCCCCCTTTTCACTTTTGGAAATAACAGAATCAAGAGTTCCTAGGACACCCTGCGGGAACAACAGCACCAGCGCCACAAGTATGGCTCCAAGAAAAATCATCCAGTTGGTGGTGAAAGATGTGATGAAATGTTCAAGGACGAAAAAGATTGCAGTCCCCACTGCAGGCCCCAGAAAAACGCCCGAACCTCCCAGAATGGTCATTAAAACGGCTTTTCCTGAAAAGGACCAGTGCAACATTTCAGGAGAGGCTATCCGATTAAACATCGCAAACAGGACTCCTGCGACTCCAGCCAGGGCCCCAGCCACCGTAAAAGCCGCCAAACGAACTGTCCTGACATTTTGTCCCACGAATGACACCCTCTGCGAGTTTTCTCTCGTGGCGGTCAAAAGAAGACCGAACGCAGAATTCACAATTTTGCGCAGGAAGATAATAGCCAGGGATACTACTGAAAGCGACATCCAGTAGAAGTATTTCGGATTGAAGAGTTCAATAGTGTATCCAGGTAGACTCAAAACCGGCATTTTCATAATCGTCAGGCCATCACTTCCTCCGGTAACTGATAGCCAGTTGTGAGCCAGCGTGAATAGCATCATACCGAATCCGAGAGTCAAGATCGCAAAGTAGATTTCGTCAAGACGAACGCAAAACCAGCCTATTACCAACGCGAATACGGTTGCGCCGAACATTCCCGCAGGAACACAAACCCAAAAAGAGTTGGATATGTTAGCTGCCGTCAATGCCATACAGTATGCCCCTACCCCAAAAAAACCTGCCTGGCCAAAGGACAGAAGTCCCGTATAGCCGAAGAGAAGGTTAAAGCTCATGGCGTAAAGGCTCATTATGATGATCTCTGTCAGGATCATGATCCAATGCGTGCTTACGACAAGCGGAGCCAGGATCAGAAGAATCAGGATCGTAAAACCGGTCAAAAAGTTTCTGTTGAAAATCCCGCCCAAATCAGGACTCCTCTCCAAAAATGCCACGAGGACGCGATAGCAGTACGATCGCCAGCAGGATGTAAGGCAAAGCCATCTGAAAATTGGGAGCCATGGTTGCACCGAAAGAGCCTAAAAGTCCAAGAATCAAGGCGCCGACAAAAGCTCCCGGAAAACTACCCATACCGCCTATTACTACGACGATGAAGCTCTCAATAATGATATGTTCACCTATGGCAGGCCCCACACTCTGGTGAGGAGCGGCTAAAGCTCCACCCAGAGCAGCTAGCCACGCCCCAAAACCGAATACGGCTGTGAAAAGTATCGGAGCCCTGACTCCTATTATCTCGGCCATCTCCCTATCCATCGCAGCGGCCCTAATGATTTTGCCCCATTTTGAAAAGCTGAAAAAACCCCACAGGATGATCCCCAAAACCGGCCCTACGGCGATCAGGAAGAGACGATACACGGGGTAGGTCTGTCCGAAAACAGGAACGACACCCTTAAGGATTGTGGGCGGATCCACGAGGTGATGAGCCGGACCCCAG
>CALDNG010000007.1 GCA_937915285.1 uncultured Desulfomonile sp.
CCATGCCATTCATGAGTGGTCGCAAGACCTCCGGGATGGTTACACTACCATCGGCGTTCTGGAAATTTTCCAGTATCGGTATGAGTATCCTGGGGGATGCGACTGCCGTGTTGTTGAGGGTATGGCAATATGAAGTCTTGTTGTCAGAGCCTCGCCAGCGAATCTTGAGACGCCGCGCCTGGAATTCGTGCAAGGTGGAGCATGAGTGAGTCTCAGAGTACTTACCTCGGCTAGGCATCCAGGTTTCTATTTCGTGTTTGAGCACCTGTCCCTGTCCGATCTCTGCGCCGCAGGCCAATGCGACCCTGTATGGGAGCCCAAGCCCCTGCATTATCGCCTCGGCATTACCCAAAAGCCTGTGATGTTCAACTCTGGAAACCTCAGGGTCATTCACACATATGGTAACCTGCTCAACCTTGTTGAACTGATGCAGCCTGTAAAAACCACGAGTGTCGCGCCCGTATGATCCGGCTTCCCGCCTGAAACATGTGGAATAGCCGCAGTAGCGTTTGGGAAGCTCTTTCTCCTGAAGTATTTCGTCCATGTGGAAGGAGACCAGGGAAACTTCCGCTGTGCCTATCAGGTAGAGATCGTCTTTCTCTACAAAAAAGGTGTCTTCCTCCCCAAGAGGGAAAAAACCGGTCCCAACCATGGCCTCGCGACGAACAAGCTGAGGCACAATCATTGGCTGGAATCCCCTTGAGAACAGGGTATCCAGAGCATATTTGAACAATGCGAATTCGAGCAGGGCGCCCTCATTCTTAAGGACATACATCCTGGCTCCAGCAAACTTTACGGCGCGCGGCATGTCAAGGATGTCCAGGGACTCTGCAAGTTCCAGGTGGTCCTTAGGCGTGAAATCAAATTCCCTTGGCTCACCGAATTTTCTCACAAGGATGTTGTCGTCCTCTGAATCACCTTCCGGCGTCTCATCCAGTGGTGGATTTGGCGCCATAAGCATCAACTGCTCGAAGCGGTCTTCTAGAACCCGGAGTTCTGGCTCTTTTTCCGTGAGGTCATCCTTAATGGATTTGACCAAGGCTACGGCTTTGTCTTTTTCCTCGTCCTTGAGTTTGGGAATTTCTTTGGAAATACGGTTTCGATCTGCCCTGAGGGTCTCCACATCCGTTCTGAGACGCCGGGTCTGTTCATCGACAGCCAGTAACTCGTCCAGATCAAACTTCATACGCTTCTTGCGTATGCCATCCCTAACTTTCTCCGGGTGATTTCTTATGAAGGCGATATCAAGCATTCAAGTCTCCTGAAACAGCAAAATTGTCCTGTCAGTCCGGCTCTACCTTGAGCCAGCGTGGTTTTTGAGTTTTGGCAAGTGTTTTTTTCAATCCCTCCGATGGATCAGACCACTCGATTTTTTCCATGACGGTTGTCGGTTCGGGAGCCTGATCATCGTTGTCGGTTTTTTGTCCAAAGTTCTTCTCAATGTATTCCTTGAGTTCCATCTGTTCAGCCGGAAGCATATCGGCATAAAGCTTCTCTAACGTCTCGCGCTCCGACCTGGTCATTGCGCCAGGCCCTATCTTCTTGGAGGCCTCCAGCCATTTCTTCTGTTTCTGTGTCAATTTTGTATCACTCAAAATACTTCTCCTCATAAAGAAATGTGTTCACCAATTAATTTAAGCATATCTCATCAAGAAAAAACTCTTCGAGTGAATCCGGTAATCAACCGGACCAAATTAACAACTAAAAGTCTTTACTGCAATACGTTTGATATATGTGTTTCGGTAGATAGGGTCAAAACCAGTTGATTTTATGCCCAAAAGCTTGTAGCTATGCCCTCTAGCAATTGCCTGTTGAATAAATTGCGGATATATGAAACTATTCCAACCGTAAGCTTTCGTAAGGACATGGATAATTTGAAATCATTAAGACTTGTAGTGACCGTTTTGTTGACTTTTCTCGTTTTTGGCTGCTCCAATGATGAAAAAAAGGCTGCAAAGACAACTTCAGAAAATACCCCTCAATCAGTTCCGACTTCTGAGATGAAGCCTGCCTATGGTGACATGATGATTCGGGGCAGTATCGGTGACGCATCGGTGCTCTTGCCGGTACTTGCGTCCGATTCAGCGAGTTCCGAAATCAACAGCCTTATTTACAACGGCCTCGTAAAATATGACAAAAACATAAATCTGGTTGGAGAACTGGCTGAAAGATGGGAAATCTCCGAAGACAACCTTAAGATCAGGTTCTATCTCAGAAAGGACGTGACCTGGCAGGATGGGACACCCTTCACCAGCAAGGACGTTGAATATACTTACAGGATTTATGTCGATCCAAAGACTCCTACCGCTTATGCCACAGATTTTCTAAGGGTCAAGGAATTCAGGATAATAGACGATCATACGGTAGAAGTTATTTACGAAAAACCGTATGCCCCTGCATTGGCGTCCTGGGGTCAATCCATGCTGCCGAGCCATTTACTTGAGGGCAAGGAAATCACCGACAGTCCGCTGAAGCGCAACCCGGTGGGAACGGGTCCCTACAGGTTCAAGGAATGGAATACAGGAGAAAAAACACTCCTTGAGAGCTATCACAACTATTTCGAGGGACGTCCTTACATTGACCAGGTTCTAACCCGGGTCATCCCGGACCTGGCAACCATGTTCCTTGAATTGAAAGCGAGTCGGCTCGACCAAATGGGGCTTACACCCATGCAGTACGAGCGACAGACGAATAACCAGTGGTTCAACGAACATTTCAACAAATACAAATATCTGGCTTTTGGATATTCCTATCTTGGATACAATCTGAAGGACTGGAAATTTCAGGACAAAAAGGTCCGTCAGGCGCTGACCACAGCCATCAACCGTGAGAGCATCGTTCAGGGGGTGCTCCTCGGATTAGGTGATGTCGCAAATACGCCCTATAAGCCGGATACGTATTGGTACAACCCGCATGTGAAAAAATTCCCATACGATCCTGAAAAGGCAAAGAAGATGCTTGAAGAAGCCGGTTGGAGAGATACAGACGGCGACGGCATCATCGACAAGGACGGAAAACCTTTCGAGTTCACCATCATTACTAACCATGGAAACGACATGAGGAAGAATGCCGCTACCATAATCCAGAAGGATCTCAAAAACGTTGGCATTGAAGTGAAGATCCGGGTCATCGAGTGGGCCGCATTCATAAAGAACTTTATTAACAAACGGAATTTTGAAGCCTGTCTGCTTGGATGGGGTATCGGGATAGACCCCAGTCAGATCGATATCTGGAACTCAAAAAAGACCGGAGAGAGTGAACTGAATTTTATCACTTACCAGAATCCGGAGGTAGACAGACTTCTTGAATTGGGTGTTTCAACCTACGACAAGGAAGAACGAAAAAAATATTATGATGAGTTCCAGGCCATAATAGCCGAGGACCAACCTTACACATTCCTGTTTGTCCAGTATTCGTTGCCCATAATCAGCTCGCGCTTCCACGGCATTCAACCGGCGCCCATAGGAATAAGCTATAACTTCACAGAATGGTATGTGCCAAAACAACTTCAGAAATACACCGTTCAGCCGTAGGATAAAATGATCCTGTATATCCTGAAACGAATATTGTTGATGATCCCAGTGCTGTTGGGAATAACCATCATTTCCTTCTCTGTCATGAAAATGGCGCCTGGAGATCCCATTAGCCTAATGACGGATTTGAACCCCAACATGAATGAAGAAGCCATAAAAAGGATCCGGGCACATTACGGACTAGATCAGCCATGGCACATCCAGTACCTGAAATGGCTACAAAACATGTTGGCTCTGGACTTTGGAAAGTCTTTCGCATCAGATAGCAGACCGGTTCTGGACAAGATACTGGAGAGAATCCCAATAACCCTGTTAATCAATTTGCTGTCGATGTTCTTCATTCTGGCTGCCGCCATACCGATAGGCGTCATATCGGCTGTGAAACAGGACTCGTGGTTTGACCGGGGTGCTTCATTATTCGTATTTGTGGGTTTTGCAGTGCCAACTTTCTGGCTGGCGCTTTTACTGATGATACTTTTCGGAGTCAAGCTGGAATGGCTACCTATATCCGGTTTCCGGTCACTGAATTATGCGTCACTGACTCCGTTTGAACAGTTGACGGATGTGGCAAAACACCTGATATTGCCGATTTTTGTTTCAGCATTCGGTGGGTTGGCGGGAATGAGCAGATACATGCGTTCCAACATGCTTGAGGTTATCAGGCAGGATTACATAACTACCGCCAGGGCAAAGGGGCTAAACGAAAGAGCGGTAATTTTTCACCACGCATTGCGCAACGCACTATTACCGGTAATTACAATTCTCGGCTTGTCTATTCCTGGCCTGATCGGGGGAAGCGTCATCTTTGAGACGATCTTTGCCATCCCGGGCATGGGGCAACTATTCTATCAGTCGGTCATGATGAGGGACTACCCGACCATAATGGGTATTCTCGTGATAGGAGCTGTGCTAACTCTCCTGGGTAATCTGCTAGCTGACTTGCTTTACTCCTGGGCCGATCCAAGGATAAGGGTCGCGGACTAACCGGAATACGTCGGATCAGAACTGAAATTCGAGAAGAATTGGAAGATGATATTTAGAAGTGAATTTTTGACCAGGCTTTCAAAGAACCGGATGGCGATGACCGGGCTGCTGATCGTGATTGTTCTGTTTTCTACATCTGTGCTGGCTTCCCGTCTGGCCCCATACCCTCCTTCGGACATAGACACGACCAGCATTCTGGAGGGGCCATCATGGAAGCATCCCATGGGTACTGATATCCTCGGCAGGGATGTGCTTTCAAGAATTATTTTCGGTTCAGGCGTATCATTGAGTGTGGGTTTTGTCGCAGTGGGTATTTCGACGCTCATAGGGGTGATACTGGGAGCAATATCGGGCTACTATTCCGGACTCGCTGACCGGGTCATCATGCGGTTCGTCGATGTTATGCTGTGCTTCCCGTCGTTCTTCCTGATTCTTGCAGTGATCGCTTTTGTGGGTCCGAGTATCTGGAACATCATGGTGGTCATCGGTGTTACATCGTGGATGGGTGTAACCAGGCTGGTCAGGGCGGAATTCCTTAGTATAAGGGAAAGGGACTTCGTCAAGGCGGCAATCGCTCAGGGCGCTTCTGACGCTCGAATAATCTTCCTTCATATTCTCCCCAATGCCATGGCGCCAATCCTGGTAGCGGCAACTCTCGGGGTCGCATCAGCCGTGCTGGTTGAATCGGGCCTTTCATTCCTGGGTATTGGAGTCCAACCGCCGGATCCTTCATGGGGAAACATGCTGACCGAGGGCAAGGACAACATTGAAATAGCATGGTGGCTATCACTTTTCCCGGGACTTGCAATACTTATTACCGTCATGGGTTACAATATGCTTGGAGAAGGAATAAGGGATTCATTCGACCCGCGTCTCAAGCGTTAGCGTTTATGACGGAAAGAAACTTCAACTAACAATCACAATTTTGAAATCAAGGGGATGAACAGGGTATGTCGCTCAAGATCGGATGGTTCTCCACTGCAAGGGACGCCGCAGCTAGAAATCTTCTAAAGGCTGTTCGGGATGACATCATTGCTAACGATGTTCCGGCAAGGCTGGAATGGATATTTTGCCACCGGGAGACAGGTGATGGACCTGCGAATGAGGAATATATCCAGCGTGAGATGTTTTTTGACATGGCCGCAGAGTTCGACATTCCAGTTGCCACGTTGTCACATGTGAGGTTCATGCCCGAACTCAGAAAACTTGGGATTCAGAAAAGTCCGAGCGCAGCCCAGGCATCCGAGGAACTGGAGAGATGGCGCAACCTATATGGAGAACAGGTTGTCAAGACCATAAGGATTCTGCCTGAGGTCGATGTTATAGTCATGGCCGGTTACATGCTTATTATAGGCGATCCAGAACTCCAGGCGCTCGACATGGTGAACATCCACCCTGCCCTACCGTGGGGACCTCAAGGAACATGGCAGGAAGTAATCCACCGCCTTATCGCTGAAAAGGCTTCTGAACAGGGGGCCATGGTGCATTTGGTGACAAGGACGCTGGATCGCGGACCGGTGATATCTTACTGCCGTTTTCCCATCACTGGGCCTGACTGGGACGAACTGTGGATGAAATGGGATAAAGACATCAATCCGGAGTCCTCCTTGGCGGACAGGGAACAGCATGAGCTTTTCAGAAAGATCCGACATGAGGGAGAGATCAGGGAATTACCCCTGCTGACTAACGCCATCAGGGAAATGGCTTGCGGGCGAGTGGCAGTCCGGGACAAAAAAATCTGGGTTTCAGGGAATGTCTCATCAGAAGGTGTTGACCTTACAGACGCTATCGAAGCTAGCCTTCGGGTTTAATCAACGCTAGTAACCGCCAAGTTGCCCGGTGAGGGTTCCATTGTCATTGCGGAAATACAAATGAAGTAGGATCGATTACTTATTGTTAGTTGTCACACGAGGCGAATAGGCCTTTTGGTCATGATTTGCAATT
>CALDNG010000008.1 GCA_937915285.1 uncultured Desulfomonile sp.
CGTAGGCGATATTATCCGGAATGCCGGCATATCTGCTGAGAGACGCTGATTCCGGACCGATGTTCAGGGTGAAGCTAGCCTTTACCTGTTCGTTTGCGTCAATGTCGCTAATTTTTATGTCAGGCAGATCCAGTGACGCTTTTTTGCTCATGTCTCCGGAGTAGTTGACCGGCTGAACGGGCGAAGCCTCATTGGCGCCGACAGTGGCGTCGCTATCGCCAGAAACCTTAAGTTGGTCATTAACCGGGGTCACATCCAGGTTGAATTCCCTGTATTGCGAAACTTTGGCGTTTTCTCCTCCGTCCCTAACCTCAACAGAGAACCACGTGTCTTTTTCATTGTTTGGGGCAGGGGTAAAAGCCAGGTTCCTGAGGGCGTCGTTGATTTCATCTACGGATCTATCCTTGATCGTCCATATTTCCTTTCCGCCTTTAACCGTCTTGGTCGCCCCGTACAGATAGAATTCGCCTGCGTTCTTATTTGCCAGGGTCACCGTCACCGTGAGTTTCTCGTCTGTGTCCGGATCAGCGACCTGAATGAAATGTTCAGCGCCCTTCTTGTCGACTGATTTCACGATAAAGGCGGGAGCGTCCTCATGGTATTTGACCACTTTGGCCGGAGTATCCGAGAACACCGGCTGATCGTTAACCGGGGTGACATTCATGAGAAACGTACCCTCAACCGGGTCTGACTTTCCATCCGTTATCTTTATGGATATGGAGGTGTTTCGGTCATTGTCATCACCGGGCACGAAGACAACCTTTCCCAACAGGGTGTCCACCTGGGAAACTTTTCCGCTGAACTTCCATACTCCATTGAGGACAGGGTTGCCGGAGCCGTCAAGCACAGGGTTACCCTGAGCGTCCTTTACCGGTTCAACGGTGTATATACCGTCGGGCTTGTAAGGGGCCTTTAGGGAAGTCAGATAGCCTGTTCCGGGATCATTGAGCGTAAGAGTTACGCTGACAACCTCGTTCGGGTCGTTATCAATGATCCTGAGTGTTGGAAGATATTCCTTGTCGTAACCTTCCTTGTAGGTCCTGATATAGGGGGCATTTTCGTCAAAACTAACCCAGGCCGATTTTTCGTCGTTCCATGTTTCCACTTTGGTCTGGAGGTTTTTCATGAGATGAATCACCTGTGTGTCATCCGCGACGGCTCCGCCATAGGAATCATGCACATCGACCTTGATGTCCGTGTTTTTACCCCAACCTCCGTAAGGGACGAATTCAAGCTTGTCCAGGGCGTTGTTGAGATTGTTTTCCGTCCTGTTAGTGAACTCCAGTGACCCATCAGTATCCGTCTGATTGGATCCGTACTTGAGGTAGCCTGCCAGTGGGTCCCAGGTTATCCTGGCCCAGAGCCTGTCAGTGTTGTCCGGGTCGTCAACATTAATTCCGCTGAGCTGACCCACCTTGATCGGAGTGGAATCCCCGACAGTGAAGTAAAAACTGTCATCTGTTACGGTAATGTCAGGAGGGTTAGAGTTTGCAGCCAGCTTGCCATCAAAGTTTCTAATCCCGTTTGGGTCGAAATATGTGGGGACGAGCTGGACATTGTCCGTTTCAAGCGACCAGTCCGCTCCGGATTCCGGGTTTCCAGTGGCGTCGGACGAAGCGGCCACATTCCTTCCGGAAATGTTTTCAATCTGCGATATCAGCCGCAGGCCGTCATCTGATGAGGCTACATCGCAGGCAAGCAGGTCTATCCTGCCATCCTGTCTGACGAACTGGCCGACGGAGGCCCAGAAGCCCTGAAGGCCTGCGTCCGAAGAAATCGACGCCAGGCTTACTGACAAACCGTCGGTCAGACTGAAAGCGCCTGGACCGTTATCGTGGGTGACAAAACCGAGGCTATCCACGACCTTGCCTCCGAGCGCGGCCTGAATGGCGGAGAGTATTGAGGCCGGATCTGCTGTTGATGAGTCATAACTGACGGTTATTACATTGCCCTGAATGGCCTGTAGCAGATCGCCCCTGTCCTGGATGTCCGAGGATATCACCAGGGCACGAAGAGGCTCAGGGGAAACCGCTTCCACGGCTCCAAGGTCATTTGAGACCAGCACACCCCCTGTGTCATTGTTGAATACCTGTCCGAAAGCGTCATTGGCGCTGTTTGCATGGGCTGCCGCCTGCGTCGGCGCATTCTGCGCCTCAGGCGCGTCTACGCTCCCTGTGGGTTGCTCGACATTGGTCTGTGTCACAGGTTCCTGATTGACCTGCGTTATCGCATCGACAGACGCGTCAAGCACTATACGTTCCTCAAGCTGTTCAATCGTGACGCGCGGTGAATAGCTTCTAAAATTTTTTTTGAATATTGTGTTCATGGCGCCCTCCCATGATAATTGCCTATAAGGCAGGAGGTTCCAGGTCTGGAACATTAATTGTGGTCCTTCGATGGGTAAATCCGGATAATTGTAGAAGCAGTGAGGATTCTTATTTTTGATTCTCCGGAGACGCCATCTATGGTAACCGTCAGAGCCCTGTCTGAACCGTATTTCCATACAGGCCGGTCCAGAAAACACCCTAAAAATTCATCCATACCACTGGGCTTTATGTCCCGGAGATTTCAGGAGTGATTTTCGTAAAAGTTGAGACAGCCGGTTTAACAATACAACTGGCGGTCCTAATCTCAGTGATGCGGATTGTGTCGGAAAGATTCACGGAATTTGAGCAGGCCTGACCCCTGGATGTCGGGTCATGGGGCACCGGCTAGTAGGCGCCTCTGCCCTTGATGACTTCGAATATAGTTAGAAAGAGTATTTTTATGTCGAGCATCATGGAGTAATTGGCGACGTAATATGTATCCAGGTGGGTGTTGAGGTGCATGGGGTGTTCGGAACGCCCGTGGACTTGCCACCAGCCGGTTATTCCGGGTGGGACCTGTATGCGCTGCCATTGCCACGTTTCGTACTGTTCAGTTATGAATGGCTGCTCAGGCCTCGGGCCAACCACCGACATTTCACCCTTCAGAACATTGAACAACTGCGGTAATTCATCCAGTGACCACCTCCGAAGAAACCTGCCGAACGGGGTGATCCTCGGATCATCCTGGATCTTGTAAATGCCCTGCGAGCCAGGGTTCACAACCGGAAGAGTGTCCAGGAATTCAGGAGCGCCATGGTGCATCGTCCTGAATTTGTACATCGTGAAAAGCTTTCCGGCGTTACCTACCCTCTTGGTCCTGAAAATGACCGGTCCGGAGGATTCGAACCTTATGCCCAAGGATATTATCAGAAACAGAGGCCAGAGTATGAGCATGGAGACTGATGCGAAGACTATGTCGAACATCCTCTTGAAAAGCCTGTTCCATCCGGTTATGACCGGTTCAAGCAGGCCGACCAGCACGATGTTTCCGATACGCTCGATTTCAAGGTCCAGGAACGGGAGTCTTGAATAATCCTGTGTAAGCAGCACGCGCACTGGGATACGCAGAAGATCCATGACCAGAGGGTTTGCTTCCTCAAGACTTGTCTGGTCAAGCGATATTATGACTATATCTATGTAGTTGGTCTTTACAATATCCTGGAGGGACTGGGCTGTCCCGAGGAACGGCACGTCAGAACGGTTTTGTTGCGGTTCCTTGAAGTCCGACATCCCGATCAGTTTGAAGCCTGCCGGTAATCCTTTCAGAACCATCTCACACAGCCGCGAAGAACTCTGGACCGACCCAAAGATGAGGACCCTGGCAGCAGATGCGCCGTCTTCAACCCGGTTGAGGAAGTTCCAGATCAGGTATCTCGCCACTATCAGCGCACCGAGGTTGGCTACGGCAAAATAAACCACGAAAAGACGCGACGTCTCACGGAAAGAAAAATACAGCGCCCCTACTATCAGCCATCCCCACAAAGCGTAAGCGCTGATAAGGGTCCTGACCTGATCATGCAGCCTGGGAACGGACCTGAAATTATAGACACCCGCAATGATGAAAATAACTGACAAGGAAAACGGGGCAAGGAAATACATTGAATCGTGAGGCACGACATCTGCGCCTGCCAGGCCTTCCCCCGGAAGATACGGCCTTAACCAGGCGGTAATCACGAATACGAGCGATGTCAGAAAGAAGTCGGAGATGATCAGAGCCAGATTGTTCTTGTAATATTGCTTGTACATATATGGGGAGTGTCCGGATCAGTCCTTTGGAATTCAAATATTCAACATGTAGTCACAAGAAGGATCTGGTCCATCAAACAGACCCCTCCGGTCATACCTCATTCAAACACTCATGGTCCTGAACTGAAGAAGGTAAGGTAACGCACAAAATTTTGGAACCTGGAGATTTTTTGGCGCCACAGGCATGCGATCAGTCGCCTTACTGCCCTGGATGCGAACTGATGTCCTATTGTAGCATTAATCATCTCTCAAATACAAAACAATTCCGAACAATTCCGAATAGAAAAACCGCCAAACGTATATATAGCGTTCAGCGGTTAATTTTCGCCCCACATTAATGAAACCCATGCCATTTGTGTGGCGAGGTTGTCCGCCATCCAAACGGTGTCACCCGTATTGGGGATGTCCAAAACGTAAACGTCGCGGTAGGGCGGTCT
>CALDNG010000009.1 GCA_937915285.1 uncultured Desulfomonile sp.
CCTTTATTCATCCAGTTCATTAAAGAAATTGCACCAAACGAAACAGACCAGGCAATGCTGGTTGACTGGTTCGCCATTCATGCAATTAAGCTCATGTTTCCTTATGTGATGTTCTTGAATGGGCTGGGAAGGAATGGGAAAGGTGTTTATGAAAGGGTTTTGAAGCGATTCTATGGAGAAGAAGCATTTTCAAACATGCCGCTGGAAGAGCTTAACGTGAAGAATAACAGGTTCGCTGGTGTTGGATTGTTTGGGAAACGTGGTCAAATTGTGGCGGAGGCGGGCGAGGACAATACAACAGGCAAACGGACCATACCGACAAACTACCTGAAAAACGCTACTGGAGACGGTATAATTGATACTGACCAAAAGAATAAGGGCCGGATACAATTCAAGCCGTTCTACAAAGCCACAATAGACTCTAATGATATGCCCCGGATTACCGACACGTCTAAGGGCTGGATAGAAAGATTTTGTAAGGCGGATTTACCTTTTCAATATGTGGATGATCCAGATCCCATCAATCATCCAATGGAGCGGAAAAAAGATCCTAAGCTATTCGATAAGCTGACCACAAAAGAAGAGCTTTCTGGAATATTGAATCTGATAATTGAGTGCACTATTCGGATCAGTAAGACCATGACAATAACGAGACGGTCAGGAGAAGAGATGTTTGCAGAGTATAACCAGCAATCTAATAGTGTGGCTACCTTCCTAGAAAAGTTTTGTGACTTTAATGTGATTGGTAGCGGTCAAAAGGACATATTTTTTGATTCTGTTTATAGTGCTTATGAGAACTGGTGCAACATGTTGGTATGTGATAAGGTGGATACTCGGAGGTTTGGGGCAGCAGTTAAAAAGTTTTGTGGTGGAAGGGAGGCGGAAAGAGTACACTTCATAGATGGTGATGGTAATAATTTAAAGAAGAGAATTTATAGAGGATTAACATTTGATGCAAATCGCTATCAGGCCCTTTTGGACCATTATAGGACCATTAAAGGACCATTAAAAACAATAACAGGCCCATTAGGACCATCAAATAAGCATATTACATGCACGCGAGAAAATTCTGTAGAAAATATTGGCGAACAACAATTTGCCCAAAAAACGGTTAATGGGCCTGATATCGATTGCGAAAATAGCACCGGGGCTGATAGCGATTTAATGGGGCCATCTGAAAAACGTATGGGCCTGATAGCGATTGTAGACGAAAGAGAAGATAAATCAACATCAAGCGGCACCGACACGGTTACAGTCACATTCTCAACAGACTATAACACAGACATGGAAGGAAGTATGATGACATACAAAGAAGGCGATAAAGCCACGGTCGCGAGGTCGAGGGCAGAGGCATGGCAGAAGAGAGGAATCGTGAGCATGGAAGGAGGAGAATGAGATGACATTAGCAGATGACATAGAGCATGAGATTGACCCCAAGACAGCCTTCGAGAATCTCGAAGAGGCGGCCTGATATGCTCCTCTTCAAGCCGGAACATGTAGGGCCGATTCTGGAGGGCCGGAAAACGGAGACCCGCCGGATGTGGACGAAATGGCGGTGCAATGTCGGATCCATCCACCTGGCCAAAACGCGCATGCTCTCCCCGGAGCACTTCGCCCGCCTCCGGATCTTGGCCCGGTGGGAGCAGCGCCTGGGAGACATCACAGACGAAGGGGCACGGCGGGAGGGCTACAACTCCCGAGAAGAGTACCTGCGAAAGTTCGCGGAAATCAACGCCAAGAGCCTGAGAAAAAGTTCATTCATAACCGATCCAATAGAACGAATTCCCGTGAAAGTAATTTCTTTCGAGGTAATGAGATGAGCCAGCAAAAAGGAGCCAAGGGCGGGCTGGGCAGGACACCGCCCAAGCCAGCGCCTTATTGGGCCAGGGACATACCCTGGGCGGCGAGGAAGAGGGCGGGATCACCCGGCAACAGGGGGACGCTATGACCACCGTCCCAATGGAGGAGCAATGACGACCGAAAAATGGCAGCTCTACAGCCAGACCGGCGTCGATGGTCCCGAATATGGGGTCAGGATCAGGACAGGCTACACCGTGGTAGGCTTCCAGAAAGAGGATGCGCAGGCAATCGTGGCCTGGCAGAATGCATCTATCCAGCCAGAAGGCGATATCATGGAGAAGGCGAAGGCTCTCCGA
>CALDNG010000010.1 GCA_937915285.1 uncultured Desulfomonile sp.
CACGCCCGTGGAGATCCTAGCCTTTTACGAGGCAAAAGATCAGCGCTCAATCATCGCAGCTACAGATCTCTTTGATCGCTACAGGGATATATGGAACGGAATTCGCTACAGTTTTTATGATCCAGACAGGGAAAGAGCTATAGCCATGCAAAACAGGGTAGACTCTTATCCGACCGTTCTGGTCAGGTCAGGTGACAAAACAGAGCGTTTGACAAATGTTGACGAGGAAAGCCTTACCAATGCGATGATTAGATTGCAGAGAAATGAGGTAAAAAAGGTCTATTTTCTGAAAGGTCATGGAGAGCTTTCGATCAAGTCCACGGATAACTTGGGCCTTAGCATAGCCAGGGAACACGTAGAAAAACAGAATTACAGGACTGAAGAACTTATATTGATGCAGTCCGTGGAGGTACCAACTGACGCTTCATTGTTAATTATGGCAGGCCCCAGAACGGATCCGCTACCGGAAGAGCTTAAAGCCATAGAAAAATATCTCCACAGGGGAGGAGCCATGCTGGTCATGCTCAATCCGTTCCAGACAAAGGAACTCGCCACAGAACTCCGGAGGTATGGTTTTGAATTGACAGATGACATTGTAGTAGACAGGATGAGTCAGGCCCTCGGCGGAGATTACCTTATGCCTGTCATAACCTCCTACGCACAATTCCCAATCACGAAGAACTTTGACGTGGCTTCTTTTTTCCCTCAGGCCAGGTCAGTGCGTGTACCGGAAAAGGCTCCTGATAATACTAACGCAATGGAACTGGCTTCGACCAGTCCTATGTCGTGGACTATTTCAGAGTCTCAACTTCTCTCAGGGTCTGCAGAATTTGAGGAGAAGTTCGGGAAAAAGGGTCCCATTCCCGTGATGGCTGTCTCAACAATATCACAGATTATGGATCAACCCGCTCCCAAGGTTTCGGCAGAGGATGGTTCCAGGAAGTCGGGTGAGGACGTGGTCGGGTTTCAAGGCAAGAATGAAAACAAAGTCAAGGGTGAAGATTCTGCCAGTGCTGTCCAGGAAAAGAAGACTGTCAGGGCAAGGCTCGTAGTGTTCGGGAGTTCTCAGTTTGCATCAAACAAATTTTTTAAATTGCAGGGAAATGGGGATTTGTTTATGAATAGTGTCTCATGGCTCGCTGAGGATGAGAACCTGATTTCCATACGTCCTAAATCCCTGAAAGCGCAACCGGTAGTTTTGACAGCCTACGATTCATTTGTTGCTCTAGTTGTGCCGGTAATACTTACCCCTCTCTCGGTAATTATGATCGGCGTGGCCGTGTTTTTTTACCGTCGAAAGTCTTTAACAGTATAGACAGATCATTTCTGGACATTTAAGTGTCCTGATCAATACATTTTACTGAAAGAGCTTCATCGCATGAAAATATCTCGCCTGATCATATATGTCATTATCCTGGCTGCTGTCATGGCCTACATTTTTTTGGTCGAGCACGGATATAAACAGGACAGGCAGTTGGCGGAAACCCAGGCCGCCAGATTCATCCCGGGTGATCGGGACAAGATATCCAGCATAACTATCATCAGTAACGCAAAAGGGGCCGTAGAATTGGTCAAACCCGCCTCAGACTGGATGATAACAGAACCGTTAAAAACCATGGGCGACGCAAATGTTATCAGGACGCTGATGGCGACCCTTATGGAGGCTGCCCCGGAAAAAACTGTGATTGAAAAAGAAGTAAAATGGTCGGAGTACGGATTTGACAATCCTGTTCTTGTAGTCAAGGTCACAATGGATCAAAACAGACATTATGAGTTTGTGATAGGGGCCCAGAATCCTTCCATGACATCATATTACATGAGGTTGTCCGAGGATCCACGACTGTTTCTGGTAGCAGATACTCTCAAGAACGCCCTCGACAAAAGTCTGTTCGATCTTCGTGACAAGACAATAATGTCCTTTGCCCCATCCGACATAGACAGGGTGATTATTTCCAGGAACGGGGTCCAGAACGAATTCAGGCGAGAGGGTGTCGGTCAATGGAAGATGACTTCTCCAGAACAGTTCAAGGTAAAAAACGTTGCAATCAGCACCCTCCTGAGAAAACTCTCCAACCTCACTGCCATTGACATACTGGATGAGGAGAAGACCGATCTGGAAAAATACGGATTTCAGAAACCGACCGAAAAGATATCGGTTTTTGGAAAGGATATCTCACAAACCCTTTACGTGGGGGCGCACACAAAACCGGAACCAGACTCCACTGACAAAAAGGGCGATTACGTCATGGTGGATGATTCGAAAAATGTGTATGTGATTGATGATCCATCCATTACGGATTTCAAGATTGACCCTGACTCCCTGCAGGACAGGTCAATCGTCAGCATAACTCCTTCTGAAGTCGACAGGATAGAAGTTTCGATATCCGGACGGAACTGGATTCTCTCGAAATCTAATGAAAAGAAGTGGCATCTCGAACAGCCGGAAAAAATCGGCCCCCTTAAGGACTGGAACATCACTGGCATACTGTGGAAATTAAGAGACTTGAATTATGTGTCACTGCTGGCCCCTATTCCGGATTCCCTGGATGACTTGGGTTTGGTCAAACCCAGGGTTGAGATCAGGCTGAATGCACAAGGGGCAACCAATTTCAAATCCATAAAGATCGGATGGCCGGAAATAGAACAGAATCTTAAAACAGGTGGAGAGTCAACCGCTGCTTCAGGGGAACCCAAGGATCAGCCAGAGCCTGTCGTTCCAGAAACCCAGGCCGAATTTGACGTTCCACAAACGGTAAATGTACTGGTCGAGCCGAGCGATTATCCCAACACTGTATTCCGAGTAGATGGTAGCTTTTTGAAGTGGTTGTCAGAAGACCTTGAGACCTTGACCATCAAACAGCAATAGACCGGCTAGGCTCAAGAGAAGATCAGACATATGGCAGTGAAACGCCTTGGTAGGAAGGCTGATCCCTAAAACCTGAAAAAGTTTTGTATAGAAACATCATAATTAGGCGGTGATTTATTGCCCGGAGCGGGACGACTGAAGGGTCCTTATCCCGACCATGATAGCTGTTAAAGCTGCAGGGGTCATTCCTGAAATTCTGGAAGCTTGTCCAACGGAAGCCGGTCTTATCTGTGAGAGCCGTTCCCTCAATTCTCTAGACAACCCCGCGACGGCATCAAAATCCAGGTCCGTCGGTATGAGCGTTTTTTCAAGCTTCCGAAAATGCGAAGCTTCTCGGCGCTGTCTTTCAATGTAGCCTTCATATTTCAGTTCTATCTCTATCTTGTGAGCTATCTCGTCCGGAATGTCTTCATCAAGCCCCCAGTTCCTTATATTCGATATCCATATCTCGGGTCTACGCAATAGTC
>CALDNG010000011.1 GCA_937915285.1 uncultured Desulfomonile sp.
TCATATATGTTCTTCATCAGATTTCTGATGAAGGTCATGTCTATTATCCCCAGGAACTGAATCAGCTTCCCTCTGTTGGACCTGGAAGTGTGCTTGGCTACATCATAGAATCCGGGGCCGTTCCTTGTGATCATGTACGGGGCCCAGTGCCAATTATTGAACACGGGAAACGCTTGCATAAAAATGCTTATTGTAATAATTCAACTGTTGTAATGTTAATCAATGCTCTGGTTAGTTCCGTCTATCCCCTGTAATTTGAGCTGCGACAATATTTCAGCCATGGGGGAGGGGGTATAATGAAGAAAGTGCTGTTTGCGATAGCTGTAATTGTTATATTGACAATTGTCGGTTTACTTGTCCTGGACAATACTGAGGAAAAGACTGTCATTAATGTGGGTGTGGTAGGCATGATGTCTTTCGGCTCCACGGTTGGTTTTACTCATCATCAAAATGCCATGTTTTTCCTGGAGGAGCATCCGAACACCCTAATAAGGCCGGTTGCAATCGATGACAAGCTGGATCCCGAGCTTTCTAGGGAGTTGGTGAGACAGGCCATCGAACAGGGCACACGTTTCTTTATAACATCACACCCTTCCAGTTGTGCTCTGGCAATCATGGATTTATTCAATGAATCCAAGGCCCTCATGCTAGTAGTTTCAGCGGCGACTCCAGTCCTTAGCAGAAGGGACGACTACATTTTGCGCTTGTGCCTTGACACGGAACATGAGCAGAAAATGATTGCCCAACTGGTTCACGCGATGCCCGGTCAGAGGCTTCTTGTGCTTCAGGATGATGGTAACCTCCCATACACCGATTCCGCTTTCAAAACTTTTTCGCAGGAATTAGAGTCGCTTGGTAAATGGAACATAGTGAATCACAAGGTTACCGTGGCAAATTTTGACCCTGAAAAAATGGAGCCTCTGATTCGTGGTGAATTTGATCTGCTGTACGTTCTGGCCGGTTCCTATCAGAAGACCATCGGGAACCTTGCCCAGCTATTTCACAAAAGTCACGACAATATTCCTATCATCCTTACACCATGGGCCTATTCTGATGGCATAATGGAGGCTGCCGGCCCGGCCGTATCCAGGATTGTGGATTACAATTTTCGTGCTACGGATTCAGGAAAAGAGGCATCTCAGGATTTTATCCGGCGACTGGATTCACGGTTCGGCCAAGTCACTCCGATTATCTCCATTGGGGTTCGTAAAGCGCTGGAACTTCTGGATCAGGCCTTCTCCAAGGGGCACAGGACACCTGAGGACGTTAAAAATTATCTACTCACGGTCGGAACTCATCAAACCACTCTGGGAAAGGTTACCTTGGACCGATTTGGCGACATGGTTCTTGATATTAATACCAGCGCAACAACTGAAGGTCAGAAGAATTGAACTGGTTTTTTGCCAAAAGCTTCCGGCGTTTTTTCTTTTTCCTGGAGATGTCAGCTATGGCGCTGATTCTCGTTTTCCTGGCCACCGCTGCGATACTTTCTCTTAGAAATGTAGATTCGAGTTACAGCCATATTCGTCGTTCGGAGATCAAAAAGGCTCACCTGGTAGTTCAAAAAGAGCTAGACCTGGCACGGCATGCTTTTGAGGCATTTGCGCAATTGCCTGAGGCGGAGAGCACCAAAAGTGTGCTCAACATGCTTTCCCTTTTCTCAGATGTTTACAAACTTGATTCCGAACTTCTAGTCCAAAAGGTATACAAATCAAATAAAGGTTCCATGGTATTCCCTGGTTTCGGGTTCTCAGGTGGAGAAACCGGGAAGTACATCAGAAATTCCCGTGGACAATCAGAATTTTCTCCAATATTCGTTGGACTTGAGGATGAACGGCTCAGCATTTATTATGCTCTGTATGACAAAGAAGATCTCTATCTGGGACGACTGGATCTGTCATACATAGAGCATTTTCTGAGACAATTTTCAGAATTTTCCGGAATACCATTGATGCTGGTTTCAGATTATGGGGCGGTAATTGTTTCAGGCGCTCCAGAACTGAAAATTTATTCGCTGGATGTGAAACAATTGGGGACGTCCTCTCCTGGACCTACGGCAATAATAGCTGGGGACTATCGTTGGATACCAATGATTTCAGACGAGAAAATAGTGGGTTCCAGGGTGGTAGCTCTGATTCCTGCAGATTTTGTCGACTCCATGAGACGTCATCTGATCGTGTTTGGACTAGTCGCTGCAATATGTCTTGCCACGCTGGTAATCATAAAGGGGGTTTACCTCAAACGTTTTGTTCTTCAACCTATTTCCAGGCTCACCTTCAATCTCAAGCAGATAGAAAAAGGTAATTTGTCTGTTCGACCGGCCGAATCTGGATCAGGCTTCGAAGAACTGGAAGGCATTGAGGCGCAGTACCAGTTGATGGCCCATGCCGTGAGCCAAAGGGAGGTAAGCCTCGAAGAGAGTCGTCTGGCTCTGTTGCACTCAAATGAAGCCCTGAAAAAAAAGACCCTTCAGGCTGAGGAGGCCAGCCGGGCTAAAAGCCTGTTTCTGGCTAACATGAGCCACGAATTGCGCACTCCGCTTCATGCAATACTGGGTTTCTCGCAGTTGTTAGAAAAATCTAACGGAGTCACAGACGAGCAACGTCACAGTTTGGACATCATAACCCGGAGTGGGAAGCACCTTCTTAACCTTATAAACAATATTCTGGATATTTCAAAGATTGAGTCCGGAGGCGTTGCGCTGGATCCCCAGACTGCCGACTTGATCCTCCTACTGGATGAAATCCAGTCCTTGATGTCAGTCAGGGCAAAAGAGAAGAATCTTTTTTTTAGAGTTGAACACTCCAGTGATTTTCCACGACTGGTCACTGTGGATGTGGGTAAACTGCGCCAGATCCTCCTCAATTTTGTTGGGAACGCCATCAAATTCACCATGTCTGGTGGCGTGATTCTGCGCGGCTCGCTGGCATCTGCTGAAGACAGTCAGAAACCTGTGAGGGTTATCCTGGAGGTTGAAGATACGGGTCCTGGAATAAGTCAGGACGATCAGGACAGGATATTTGATTTTTTTGTCCAGATTGGACAACAGTCCACAAGTGAAGCCGGAACAGGCCTGGGGCTTCCCATAAGTAGAAAAAACGCAGAACTGATGGGGGGACATGTAGGGGTTCGGCCAACCGGGAACGGTTCAATTTTTTATGTGGAGATTCCGGTAACATTGGCCTCCGAAGTTCCTGAACCCAGAGAACAGATTTCAGCGACAGTCGTCAGGATCGAAGATGGACGTTCACATCGTCTCATGATCGTAGAAGATCAGCCGGAAAACCGACTGCTACTTAAAAAAATTCTTCAGTACGTGGGGCTTGAAGTAAGAGAAGCCGGCAACGGTGAGGAGGCTTTGTCACAGTTCATGGAATTCACCCCCGAACTCATATTCATGGATGTCCAGATGCCCGTGATGGATGGGATCGAGGCAACTCGCAGAATCAGGGACCTGGCTGCCGGAAAGAATGTCAGGATAATTGGCCTGACAGCTCATGCGATGGATCGTGAAAAGCAGGAAATACTTGGGGCCGGTTTCGACGAAGTCATTGAGAAGCCCTTCAGACATGAAGATATCTTCGAATCATTAACCAGAAATTTAAACATACATTTCATATATACATCGCGCGATCGGGAAAAGGGTGAGGAGCAAGATCAAAAATTTGAAATAGAACAGCATGAACTTGATAATCTCCCATTGTCGTTGAGCAAACGGCTACTTCAGGCTGCGGAGTTGTTGGACAGAGACTTGTGTCTTGATTTGATATCTGAGATTAAGAGGGTCAACCCAGGGCTAGGAGATCGCCTGACCTTAATGGTAAAAAAGTTGCAGTTCAAGGAATTACTAAAAATGCTGGATAATTCTCTGGAGGAAAGATTGGTATGAAACAAATCAATGATGTTTCATTTCTCGGCAGTGAGATAATGATAGTTGATGACATCATCGAAAACGTGGAACTGTTGATGGAGTTGTTGTCAAAAGAGGGATTCGTGGTTCGAACGGCCAATGACGGTGAGCTTGCCCTCAGGAGTATCCGCGCCAAAGCCCCGGAACTGATTCTGCTGGACATCAGGATGTCCGGTATCGACGGTTTCGAAGTTTGCGGTCGATTGAAAGCCGAAGCAGGAACCTCTCACATACCTGTGATTTTCATCAGCGCATTTGGCGATGAAAAGCAGAAGGTCAAGGGTTTTGAGGTCGGAGGTGTGGATTATGTTACAAAACCGTTTTCTCCGGCTGAGGTTCTCTCAAGGGTGAAGAATCATGTCCTTCTCAGACGAACCCAGGCCGAACTCGAGAATCGGGCTATTGAGCTGGAGACGGCCCTGGCACAGGTTAAAAGGCTTAACAGTTTGCTGCCAATCTGTTCCTCCTGTAAAAAGATTCGTGATGACTCGGGATACTGGCAACAGATAGAGGATTATATCAGCGAACACGCTGATGTTGATTTTAGCCACAGTATTTGCCCGGATTGTATGAGAGAATTGTACCCGGAGTATGCGGAACGGGTGCTGGCTCGACTGGAAGAAAAAAGGAACAGGCAATAGGGGGCGTCCGGCTTCTTTTGGCAGAAGGTGTTCAGAAGTAGTGTTCCCCATGCACATGGGGATGAAGCGTGAGTGATTTGTGAGTATGCCTGTAGTGACCCAGCACGACATGTTGTTGCAAAGGAATCTGCCTTATACGGCAATTAACAGGGGCAAGAGTCTGGTAGTAATTGTGGGGAGTAGCAAAGCCCTTGCCATTGCGTCAAAAACAACAGGACGGTGAATAGATTCAGGCATTTGATGGAGAGGTTAAGCTATTGAAACAAGACCTGGTATGTCACTGTTTTGATTATTCCATCGAGGATATTGAAAAAGATTACTTTGCCAACGGAGGCCAATCAACGATTCTTCAGAGGATTTCCTTTGAAAAGAGGTCGGGTAAGTGCGAGTGCGCTCAAAAAAACCCTAAAGGCCGCTGATGCCTGGCTGATGTCCGCCAGGTGGTGGATAGACTTGCCAGAACCCACGGGGCATTATGATGGAAGTCGGCGCACCTTGATCCATCGTCAGACCAAGAAAACAATCACTATTCCGGAATGCAAGGTTCCATCGTTTTCCGCTGCTCAAGCTCTCAAGGATGCAGTCAGGAAATAGCCATAGCTCAAATGGTGCGAAAATGAAGGTAATTGATTTAGAGAAAAAAGCGTTAAGAGAAGTCTGACCGAATCATGGTGTCGATGTCCGCTCAAGACACCGTAGAGTTCTTCATTCATGATGGTGATAGAGATCCAGACTATGTTTGGGTAGACGAATGAGGACTACATGTTGTCATCTTGGCCAGGAGTGAGCCAGAGGCTATTCACACTGGCTGCCTAAATTTTTCTGAAACTGAATCCTGCTTTGATTGTCTTTATAAATTAGTAGTGTCAACCCCCTAGCGAGCCTCAGGACCCATTAGTGTTCGGCAGCGCTCGGCATTAGCCATAGGTTTAAGAAAATCAACAATTAATTGATCGACTAATGACCCGCATGAATCTGAAAACTTTAGGGCATAACAGTTACAGCATCCGATACTTCTGAAGGCTGCGAAGTTGGCGATGCGGTATTGGTGGCCGAAGGCTAGACTAACGAGCTTTGTGAAAATGGTTGACGCCCAGTAAACTACCCGCATTTTTTCAGACGCAGAATGAATGAGTTGTAAAAGTCATCAATAGTGGTGGGATAGTGGTTAATTTTTATGTAATCAGGAGGATAACGGTTGGCTTTAGTAAGCTCACGCAGATTAGGCGCTTGCATAATTGATGAAAAAATTTGTGAATTTACAGTATGGGCGCCAAATATAGAAGTGGTTGAAGTACACGTCCTCTCACCTGTGGATAGGCTGTTAAATCTTTCAAAGGACTCTCTCGGTTATCATTGGGGACGCTTCGAAGATGTTGCGCCTGGTAGTCTTTATTTATACAGGCTCGACGGAACTGTAGAGCGCCCTGACCCCGCCTCCAGATATCAACCTGAGGGAGTGCATGGGCCATCTCAGGTTATGGAACCCGACTTCCCATGGACAGATAGCGATTGGACAGGGATATCCTTAATTGACTATGTGATATATGAACTCCACGTAGGCGCTTTCACGGCGGAAGGCTCTTTTGATTCCATAATCCCTCGCCTGGAAAGACTTGTTGACCTGGGTGTCACTGCAATTGAGTTAATGCCGGTAGCCCAGTTTCCGGGTTCCCGAAATTGGGGCTATGACGGTGTCCATCCCTATGCTGTTCAGAATTCTTATGGAGGTCCACCTGGTCTCAAGAGACTTGTAAACGAGTGCCACTCAAAAGGCCTGTCCGTCATTATGGATGTCGTGTACAACCACCTTGGTCCTGAAGGAAACTATCTGGCTGATTATGGGCCCTACTTCACTGACCGATACAAGACCCCATGGGGACCTGCAGTAAACTATGATGGGCCACATAGCGATGAAGTGAGGTATTTCTTCATTTCAAACGCATGGCAATGGATTGACGAGTTTCATATCGACGCTCTAAGAATTGACGCAGTCCACCAGATATTTGATTTCTCGGCTTTTCATTTTCTGCAGGAATTGTCAGATACCATTTATGAAAGGGCTGAAGGTCTCGGTAGGCGAGTTTATGTGATCGCTGAAAGCGATCTAAACGATTCCCGCATTCTCCGACCCACTGAACAAGGAGGATATGGCTTAAGCGCACAGTGGAACGATGATTTTCATCACGCCTTACATTCTATCCTTACCAGGGAAAAACACGGCTATTATCAGGACTTTGGCACGGTCGAATGTCTGGCAAAAGCATTCACCGATGGCTTTGTTTATTCAGGCCAAAGATCGGAATATCGAAATCGCCGCCATGGAAACTCGTCTCGCTCGATTCCCTCAAAATGTTTTGTAGTTTTTTCCCAGAATCACGACCAAATCGGAAACAGGCCTTTTGGTGATCGTTTGAGGGCAAATCTGTCACTGGAAGCGCTAAAACTTGCAGCTGGCCTGGTCATACTATCCCCTTTCATTCCATTGCTATTCATGGGGGAGGAATACGGAGAAACTGCTCCCTTCCCATATTTTGTGAGTCATCTGGATAGCGGACTGGTTGAGGCTATCGGGAAAAGTCGCAGAGAAGAACTTGTAATCTTTAGTGATTCAGGTGTTCCTGTCGACCCGCAGGACGAGACGACTTTCCTGTCTGCCAAATTGACACCAAACCCCCTCGAACAATCAGAGGCCGCCAACCTTTTCGATTTCTACAGGAGTTTGATTTTTCTCAGGAAGAGCATTCTGGGCAACTCGGCCCAAGACGCCAGGGGTATATCGGTTCGGTTTTCGGAAGAATTCCAGTATCTGGTTATAAATCGCCATGTAGATGGGCGTGAATTTTGCCTGTTGTTTTACCTCGGGCTTCAACCTGCGGTTCTCGTCATCCCATTTGAACACGGCAAATGGTCAATACTTCTTGATTCAAATGAGATCATGTGGGTCGGCAAGGAAAATCAAACAGAATTTGAAATTACTACCCGTAAGGAAATCTTGCTCGAATGCGCCCCGTGTCACTTCGTGTTATTCGAGCGTGATCATGAAAGGTAGAGTCTATGGGCCTTCCAGAGCTAATATGTGAAAATTTGCATCAGTTCCAGAAAGCAAACCCGCGGCGAATCTCAAGGCTTGATTCGGCTGAAATTGAAGGAGTCTGGAGATGAACGTTCCTTCAGCCACTTACCGACTTCAGTTTAGTCGTTCATTCAATTTCCGGATGGCTCAGGACATTTTACCTTACCTGGAGGAACTTGGGATTTCGCATGTTTATGCTTCACCGATTTTCAAGTCATCTCGAGGTAGCGACCACGGCTACAACGTGGTCGATCATAATTCCCTGAATTCCGAACTAGGCTCGGACATGGATTTTGACTCGCTCATCGACTCGGTGACAAATAGAAGGATGTTCTGGCTCCAGGACATTGTTCCTAACCACATGGCTTTTGACTCTGAAAACGGGATGCTCATGGATGTTCTCGAAAAAGGCCAGAGATCTGAATTCTTTTCATTCTTTGACATAGACTGGGAACATGCTTACGAAAACATTAAAGGACGGGTCCTGGCCCCGCTTCTCGGAAGATTTTACGGAGAATCTCTGGAGGATAGTGAAATATCCCTTTGTTTTGGACCGCAGGGTTTTTCAATAAAATATTACGATCTCAATCTGCCTCTTGCTATCGATTCTTATTCGTTCGTGTTGTCACATCGCATTGGAACGTTGAGGAAAACACTGGGAAATGATCATCCTGATTTCATAAAACTTCTCGGGGTGCTTTACGTATTGAAAACCGTAGTGACGGAAGAAGAGTTGTCTGATGTGTACGACCAGGTCCGTTTTGTCAAGAAGATGTTGTGGGATATATATTGCGCCAATGAAAGGTTCAAGGAATTTCTCGATGAGAACATCGAGATCTTTAATGGCGTCAAAATTAGAGGAGACAGCTTTGGGCTTCTGGACGAACTACTTTCCATGCAGGTTTTTCGTCTCTCCTATTGGAAGATCGCAACCAAAGAAATAAATTATCGCCGGTTCTTTAATATTAACAGTTTGATCTCCTTGAAGATACAGGACAGAAATGTCTTTGATTATGTTCATGATCTCGTTTTTCGGCAGATAAGATCGGGAAAGGTATGCGGACTCAGAATAGATCATGTTGACGGGCTTAACGACCCCGGAGAATATGTAAGGCTCCTTAGAGCGAATTTTCCGGAGTTGTACCTGATTACTGAGAAGATTCTCCTCCGGGGCGAGGAACTTCCTGCTACCTGGCCGGTTCAGGGAACAACCGGTTATGATTTTCTCAACTATGTCAACGGCGTTTTCGTTGAAAGAATGAATGTACGAGCTATCTCCAAAATTTATTCGAATTTCTCCGGGTTCCAGGACAACTTCAACGAAATGGTCCGGGAAAAGAAACGTCTCATAATCTTTGAACTGATGGCTGGAGATATAAACAACCTGGCTCAGGAACTAAAAAGTATTTCGAGTCGCGACCGGCACGCCAGTGATGTAACGCTTTACGGACTCAGGCGGGCATTAACTGAAGTTCTGGTATCTTTTCCGGTATATCGCAGTTATGTCAGTTGGACTGAATTTACGCACAACGATCAGAAATACTTGGAGACTGCCATAAACCTGGCAGAGCATTATGAACCGGCTTTGGCGCCTGAACTGCATTTCTTGAGAAAATTTCTGTTGTTACAATATCCGCCGTACATAGATGAGGATGGCAAGAAAGAATGGATCAAGTTCGCCATGAGATTTCAACAGTATACCAGCCCTGTCATGGCAAAAGGCCTGGAGGATACCGTCCTCTATATTTTCAACAGGCTGATTTCGTTGAATGACGTTGGTGGGCAGCCAGAATTTTTTGGACACTCGATCAAAGAATTTCATCACTTGAACAAGAAACGGTTACGTTTGACTCCACTTTCCTTAAACGCTACAACGACCCACGACACTAAACGGGATGAAGATGTTCGGGCCAGAATAAATGTCCTGTCTGAAATCCCTCGGGAATGGGAAACAACAGTCAAACGTTGGGGCAGGCTCAACAGGACCAGAAAAAAAAGAATCGGCAGGACGTATCTTCCTGACAAAAACGATGAATATTTTCTCTACCAGACTCTTGTGGGCTCATGGCCTCTTGACATGTCCGAATATCCGCAATTTCTGGACCGAATAAAAGAGTATGCAATTAAAGCCGTCCGAGAGGCTAAGGTCCACACGGCCTGGGTCAAGCCGGACATCGTTTACGAGGACGCCTACATATCTTTCATTGACTCAATCATGGAACCTACGCAGGACAACCCGTTCTTTGAAGATATCCTGGCGTTTGCTTCAAGGATAGCCCGTTTTGGCATGCTTAATTCACTCTCCTGTGTCCTCTTGAAAATTACCAGTCCGGGTATTCCGGATTTCTACCAGGGAACAGAGCTGTGGAGTTTGAGTCTGGTAGATCCGGACAATCGGCGACCTGTTGATTTCTGCAAAAGGAAGAAACTTCTCGACGAAATTCGCTCGAAGGCAGCATCCAACATGGGGAACCTGTTGGGCGAGTTATGTTCACAGATTGATAATGGCAAGATCAAGCTGTTTCTGACCTGGAAAGGAATCCAAACCAGGAAAGCCATGTCGAATCTTTTTGAGGAGGGTGAATACATACCCTTGCGAACTTCAGGAGCTTTCGCAAGGCATATTCTTGCGTTTGCCCGGATGGACAAAAAGAATTGCAGCATTACTGTTGCGCCGCGTCTTTTCCGGAAAGTTGCGCCTGATGGCTCAATGCCACTTGGGAAATCGGCCTGGAAAGACACATCGATATTATTGCCGAGGAGAATCAAGGGTAGCTTTGGGAATGTGATGACAGGTGAAGACATAGAATTTGAACGACACATTAACGTAGCTGATGTTCTCGAGACATTTCCAGTGGCTCTTCTGGTAAATTAGGCCCAGAGGCTACAGATTTAACGGCGCCGTTTTCACCTCTTGTTGCCGTGGCGCCAAACTTGTGGAGGTCATATGGCCGCAGAAAATATTAACATTTCTCCATTCGTGGTTCGTGACTGCGCTCTGGTGGCGATCAGCACCG
>CALDNG010000012.1 GCA_937915285.1 uncultured Desulfomonile sp.
AGACCTTCTAGCCAGGTTTCTCATAGTCCAGCGCCATGAACGGACTACTACCGGGGCACGATCCGTAGTTCTATAGATGACGTGACGCTTTTCGATATCATTTGAGTCCAGAGATGAATCCAGCTCTGAAACCTTAGATTCAGGCAGTTCACGACAACCCGACTCAACACTTCCGGACCCATCATCATCAGCGCCGAAACATGATTTCCTTATCGGCAATGCTGAGACTTTCCTGTAAAGTTCATGCAGATTTTTTACTGCATCATCCCATGCGAATTTCTTTGACCATATAAGCGCTTTTTGTTGAAATCGCCTGCGCAGTCCATTGTCAGAGATCAAACGGTCCATTGCCCTTGAGACATGTTCCGGGTTGGTCATGTCCACATAAAAGGCCGCATCCTGACAAATTTCCCGCCAAAACTCTGAATCAGTCAAAATCATTGGTGTTCCCAGACTTAAGGCCTCAACAGTGTTTAGTATGTCTGAATCTCTAGATGTGGGATTTAACAAACCAAGGCAATTTTCGTACAACCATCTCAAATTTGCGCTAGTGGTTGATTCAATGAACAGGATTTTTTCTAAGTAACCTGAAAATTGTGGATTTGCCGAAAGATCAGTCTGGAGCTGTGGATCCACACCTACAAAAACGAGAAACTGCTCATGAAAAGCGCTGTTCCGCATTTTCTGGAATGCCCTTACAATTGCATGAAGCTCTGATTCAAAATGATACGAAGCCATAGACAGCCAAAATCTACGGTTTTTTAATTCGTTTATTTCACGGGATTCAATAATCAATTGGAAGCGGCTGGCAAGTGGCATTGCCATAATCCGATCTTCAGGAAAACCAGGGAATTGTGTCAGGAAATCCTTTCTGGTCTGTCTTGAAACCGTAAATACAGCGTCTGCAAGATTCAGTAAGTCTATCGTAGGACTTTTATGAATATTCGGTAAGAGATAGTCTTCAGGTGCGCCAGAAACCGATAATGACTCTTCAGAGATGGAAAAAATTACTTTACTCCCTTTCACTGATAGCCTTTGGCCCTCTCCGGTGTGAACTAAATCAGGAAAACCCAGCAAGGCTAACCTATTGGGCTGATGATCAAAACCAGGGTCGGTTAAACTTGTTGTAATAAAATGGCGGTTCTGGGGGTGTGGAGACCCGCCTGAGTATGTGCTCTGTTCTCCATTGTATTCATAAATTATGAATTGGTCACCGGGGTACTTTTGAGCCATAGACGAGATGATCATGCGGCTGAATTCCTGTAATCCTGACGTACCCGGGAAGATATTTTGGGGAACTATTCCTATTCTCAACCCGTAATGCCCAAGTATCTTGAGGCTAACAGGCCAGGCGTTTCTTTTGCGCGAACTCAGGAATCGATCCATGTATTCGATCTCGGTCTCAGGGACATGCCCCCACCATCTGATGAATGAATCCTGAGCAATCTCACGAACCGCATCGAGGTCCATTTTTCTAATAGCTCTATTTTTGGGAATTTCCCTGTTGGCTATGAGTGAATATCGGTAAATCCATTCCCTGGGAACCCATCCAAGGGTTTGTTTGAGCATACAATTGATCTCATGGTGAACTTTCATGCTTTGTCCAAGACTTTTGTTTTGCATGTACATTCGGGATCCTGCCATGACCTTTCTTATGAAACCGAATGATTTGTGGTTGCCGTACCGAAGCCACAACTCGTAGTCCATGCAATATTTGAGGGTAGGATTCAGCGGTCCGAATTCGTTGACCATCTTGCGACTAAAGAAAACTGCGGGCTGACAAAGATAACAGACATTCATCAATCTCCGGTAATCCCAGGGTTCAGTTGGATATCTGGCCATGATTACGTCATACTCATCAATGTAGTGAGCAAGTCCATAAATGGCATCAGTCTTGAGTTCATTCAAAAGAACATCCGCTGCGACACTAAAAGCGCCGGGGTAAAATATGTCATCAGAATTAATCCAGGCGATTATTTGGCCGCTGCTCATTCGTATGCCCTTATTTACTGCATCCGCCTGACCTCCATCCGTCTCGGATACCCATTTAAAGTCAATGCCTCTGCATTTGAGGGGATGCCGACCTTTTCTCAATATTGCTGAATACTTTCTCAATATATCTATGGTGTTGTCGGATGATGCCCCGTCTACGATTCTAAACTCGATCTGAAAGTCTCCAGATTGATCAAGGACGGACAGTATAGTCCTTTCTATGAATTGGCCTTGATTGAAAGAGGGAGTGATCACTGAGATCGTGGGTATCAAGTTTTTGATCCTGTTAAGATCCAGTGAACTGTTTTTGACAGCAAGCGATTTCCGCCCATAGAGATATCTGACGGCATCGACTGCGGGAAGCAAGAAACGGCTTTCTTCATGTGTAATTGGACGGGGGCTTGCTGAGGGTGAGCTTCACTTTAGACGTTCAATATCCTTGTCCACCATCATTTTTATCGTGGTCTCAAAATCCGTCCTGGGACTCCACCCGAGTTCCTCTCGGGCCCTACTTGAATCTCCGCAAAGTGGCAATCCCTCTGGGGAGCGCTTCAGTGAATCATTAACCTTGACCCAGTCCTGCCACTCAAGCCCAACGTGGGAGAATGCTATGGTCAGAATATCCCGGACTGAGTGCAATTTGCCTGAGGACAAGACATAGTCAGACGGTTTTTCAGAGATCATCATCAGCCAGATCGCTTCAACTATGTCCCCTGCGTAACTCCAGTCACGGACACCATTGAGATCACCCAGATCCAAAATCAATTGCTTCCCCAGACTTAAGGCTGCCGCTGCACGGGTTATTTTCCTTGTCACGTAATTTTCCGGACGCCATTCGCTTTCATGGTTGTAAAGAATTCCTGAACAGGCATGAATGCCATAGTTTTCCCGGTAATTTCTGGTCAAATGAAATGCGAATACTTTTGAGGACCCATAAGGGTTGTCTGGGTGAAATCTTGTCCATTCGTTCTGTGGGGACTCGTGTGGATGATGTCCGAACATTTCGCTGCTGCATGCCTGAAAAAAACGGGAAGACGGGCTTTCTTCAATAAGGGTCTGCAGCAGTTCTCCAACTGCGTATCCATTGATCAGTTCTGAATCCGCCGGTGTCTTCCATGAGTGAGGCACAAAGCTGTTTCCTGCGAGATTGAAAATGAATTCCGGTCTGTTTTTTCTGATGATTTCCCGAAGGAGTGACGAGTTGGAAACGCTCGACTGAATAAGTTCAAGGTCTTGCTTTGGCAAGTATTTGATGGTCGGCGAATCGAGGTCAGTGTCGAGAAGGCATCCCAGAATTTTGTAACCCTTACGGGACAATAGGTGAGACAGGAAATACCCATCCTGTCCACCAATTCCAAGTATCACGGCATTAGACTTGTGGTTGGAATTCATCACCAAAACAATTAGGTCCAAAGATGCTCATGGAGACTGAACACCTTTTACTCGAACATTAATCCGGGAAAGATCTGAATATATGGCTGTAAGGCGTTCCGAAATAGCCTTTCCCGTTGACCTGGCGTTAAACTTTCCGAGAATGGTCTTCTGCCCCCGTCTACTTCTGATTCTGCCAATTTCAGGATATTTGGCCAGGGTGCGCATGATTCTGGCGGCGTAATCAGTGTCCGGTTCCGCCCAAAGGGTTCCCTTGGGATACGGTCGAGCGTTTTTCGACAATCTCTTCAACCTGTATGGAACGGGAAACGAATTCTGACTATCCATGAAATCCATGTTGGACGACCATCCAGTAGCAATCACGGGTATTCCCAAGGACATGGCCTCGGCGATAGGTAGTCCGAATCCTTCTGCACGGTGTAGACTCACAAGACAGTCAGATTCACGCATAAGATTTATCAAATCAGTTCTTGAAATCACCCCATCTATCAAAATGATTCTGGGATCCTTGCTGGCTTTCTTTAACAGAGAGCGCAGTTCGCTTCCACCGGCCACTGAGTTCATTATTTTGATGATCAGGCAGACATCATTTTGACCAGTCTTAAAGGCTTTTTCAAATGCATCCAAAACTCCACCGGGGTTTTTTCGCTCTGCCCTGCTGTTGAAATCCAGCATTGTCAGGAAAACGTATTTGTCCCTTAATGCCTTGATCATAGAGCCTCTCTCGGAACGCAGCGTTGGATTGGTATCGACGTTCAAGGGAATCCTGAAAACCGGTTTACCCAAATGTTTTTCCATGACAGATTTGCAAAAAGAGGAAGCCACCCATATCTCATCGAATAATTCCGAAGCCTTCAGCCAGTGTTTCGGCAGAACTTGGGTCTCCCAAAACCAAAAGGCGATGTTGTAAGTTGACGACCGATAAATCGAACTCACAATTTCCAGTCCCAAATTGTTTATGACATCGGGATTGAAATGGTAAAGACTGACTGGATGGCATTCTGAAACGTTCAATCTGCCAGTCCAAGTAGTGGCTTTGCGCTGGCCGTCTATTCTAATGTCCACAGTGTTTACCGGTATCCTGGCTGCGTTGAGTCCTCTGATGGTGGAACGCACAGCTTCCCCTAGCCCAAAACTGCGTGAAATAAATCCCAGGACATTGACTCCAAATCTGTTTTGGTCTTGAACGATTCCTAAGTCGGGTTTTCCGACTTCAGTTAGCATATGGACTGCACGGTTCACCCTTCGGGTCTGAATGTAAGCAGTCAAAGGAAACAGGATTGACTCCGGTATACGCCTGGCAAGATTTTTTATGTTCATGTGAAGTAGATCAGAGAGATTTAGCTGAAGCCCCAAATATCGGGCATGCAAAAAATCCACAAGGGTAGCACCCCGAATGCCTGGGGCCAGGGATCGAAGGGACAAAGCTGCGCCCCAACAGTTTAGTATAACTATTTGGTTTAACTAGTTAATTGTCAGTAGGTTTATAGATAAGTCTATTGTTAAAAGGCCAACTATAGGTTAAGGCCTAAAATTTGCCCTGGAAAATACTGTCTTTTAAATTCGTTCAGAATTTGGACCAGTTTGTCAGGAAATGAGACGCCTGAAGTATCAGATTCTCCGGTCTGGCCAATACTCGGTTGCATTCCAAATGGGTGGGGGTGTTTCAGCAGACGATTCAAGAAAAGAACGCATAGACCTGCAAAATCATGATTGTTCATTTTTGTGATTCCCCCCTAAAAACTATGTCTTTACGAACATGGATATTTAGGTAAAATTTTTGGAGTCAGCAGATCGGGTGTGAAAAGCCTTTTCTAGCTTACCAAAGCTGACTGGATGTTTTATAATACTTTCTTGAACAGGTTTGCAACATTTTTTTGCCGGTAAGTAAGCTATTGGTGAAATATTTCTTATCCTATGAGGGCCACATGGCTCCGTACACCAAATGACGATGTAACCTCAGCGATAGATATTCTTCAACATTTTCATTGGCATCGGGCGCTGACTTTCCTGGAGCAACCGGAATAAAACTACCAGTCCAGTTCGTATGAGAAAAAAATCTACCAGATTTGCCCGATGCTTCGATCAATCTCTCTGACTTCTTGCTAAAACCCTTTACCGTCAAAAACTGCCTGCAATTGGGTTTAAACCCATTAAAATAAATTCTTTATGACCTTCTATCCCCAGCTAGCTTCTGACTTTCGTTGTGGCAGTCCATGCTGAAAAGTATTTCCACTGCTCTAAAAGCGGTCTTGATTGCTCTAGCTTCAAACTCTTCCAAATCGCACCAGGAGCCATTGATTCGATTGCAGAAGGCTACTGTCAAGCCGCCTGCCCTAAGTCTGTAGGTGGAAACTGCGGCCAAGGTAAGGAACACGGACATCTCCATTTCAAAGTTAAGCACTCCGAGCGCCCTGAGTCTTTCAATTTTTTCTGGGTCACGAACTGGAAATCCATCAATCTGGCGTGCCTGACCGGCATAAAAATCAGATGTTGTGCATGTGGCGCCGATGTGGTGGGAAAAGCCAAGCTCTTGAGCAGCACGTTTAAGGGCTTCCATAACGTCGGGGTTGGATCGGACTTCAATTAAGGGGTCGGCATTGTAGTGGCTTGCGTTCTCCTCTCTCAGGCATTTGTCCGTAATGATCAAATCTCCTGGAGCAATCTGGGGCTGAATGGCTCCAGATGTGCCAACTCTTATGAATGTTGCATTGTGTTGACATTGCGCCGCCTCCACAACTGCAATGGCTGTAGCAGGTCCGCCAATTCCTGTTCCCATTATTGAAACAGGAATTTTCCTATAGAAGCCTGTGTAGACCACATACTCACGGTTTTTTCCCTTGAGTTCCCTACTATCTAGAAACTCCGCCATAACGTGGCTGCGTTCTGGATTTGCGCAGGCCAGTATGTATGGCGCTATATCGCCTGTGGCGCAGTCTATGTGGTATAATTTTCCTTCACCGTCCATTGGTAGATTGCATTCGTGAGACAATTTTCTCTCCCTGAATCAACGGTTATCCCCACCAGGATCATTTGGCAATTAACAATATGTAAGGATCTTACCTTTCATTGCGTTTCACCCACAAGAACAAACCCACTCCAGAAATAAGGGTGTTCGTAACCGGCTTTTCGTATGTCATTTCTGGCCAGTTGCAGAGCCTCAAGCTTTGTGCTGCCGTCTTTACGGTATTTCAACAAACTTTCTGTCAGCTTAATGGCTGACGCCTCTTCCACCTCCCACAAGGTCATTAAAACGCTCTTGGACCCCGCAAACTGAAAGGCCCGTCCCATGCTCATTACTCCCTCTCCGGATATGTCCTCGCCCAAAGCGGTTTGACATGCAGTCAGAGCTACAATATCAGCATTCATTTTCAACTTGAGTATATCTGACATTTTCAAAAAGCCATCTGTTCCGGGTGGGACCATGGTCAATGCGAGGAAAGGTTCCATGAGGCCGGGGATGCGGGAACTCATGGCGCCATGAGTGGCAAAAACGAGGCTTGCGAACCGGTCGATGCTCGGAGCCAATCTGTCCATAAATTCACTCTTGTTAGCATCCAAACCTAACATAAGAGTGCATTCCTCCGAGTAAACCCTGGCAAGATTTTCTGCAAGGATTGATGTAGCCTCAAGCCTTGTAAAATGGAAGCTCCCCATACTGGTTTCCTCAACAACTGCCATCAGATTAGAAGTATATTCGATATCTTCTTTCGAAAGATTCGTGGGCGTCTTGTGCTGCGCACGGATGTCGTTCATCTCAAACACCGGATCAGCTATTACAGCGATCTTTTTCCCCCGAACATCTTCTTGCCTAAAGGATCGAACCAGTGTGACTGTTGTTAGAGCCTGATAATAAGTGATTGGATGTTCATCCCCAAGGTAAGTCAGTCCCAGAGGCGTAGGAAAACCGAGAACGCTCTTTTGCCACTGGGGAGAACCACCCGTAACAAGGGCTTCAAAAGGTAAAACCGACAAAGGACCATCAGGCACAATTATTATGGGGGAACCTTTAGGGACAACCTCCATGACTTCACGGAGCAGACTATCGTAAAGTTTTCGGCCTGTCTCATGATCAAAATGCGCAAATCTGAGATTTTCGAGAGGAGCCCTGAATTTTTTCACAAATTTTTCCAGATCAGTTTGTTTACTGTCAACATGCAATGACTTAAGCAGTTTTTGTCCTTGAACCAGCCTTACAGCTACACCGTCCTGAGAGACATCGAACAGGACAGCGTATTCATCTGGTTTCAGGGCTGAATCACCTAAATTTAGGGGTCTTGGATGCTTAGTGGCGGCGTATAAAGGGTAATTTTTCCTCAGGTCTTCAACTATCTTCGCAAGCTCTTGAGATTTTTTCTCGACGGATTCGGTTATGTTAGCGTATCTCTCGGGTTGCCTGACAGGATCAGATCTCCATAACTCCTGCTTCAGGGCAGCAATTGAGTCAACAGCCATTCTCTCTTGCACGAGGATTTCCTCAGGTACTCCTGTTGCGCCTGAAGCGTATGATTGGGCAAGATGATCTGCGAACCCCCTGGCCTTGGTTAATTCACCTGGTTCTAT
>CALDNG010000013.1 GCA_937915285.1 uncultured Desulfomonile sp.
AAATTCTAGAGTCCGTATTTTTTCAGAATTTCCTTAACTTGAGGATTAGTGTCCATAAACTGCATGAAATCTTTAACTTGCTTGTCCTGGTCGAAACCTTTCATGACTCCAGCCACTATTTCTATGGGATTGTATAGTGATTTATCAGGGATCAGGTAGCCGCCAAGTTTGTCCTTGATGAAAAGAACATCAGTAAGGTTGAGCAATCCGGCCTCTACTTCGCCGGCTATCAGGTATGCGGAAACTTGAGGAACTGTGGCCACGAACAAGAGGCGATTTTCGACTTTTGGGTATATTCCTGAATTCACTAGGAATTCCTTGCCAGCTTTTCCATAGATGGCCTTTTTCTCATCAGGTAACGCAATCTTGATGATGTCAGCTTTTGTAATATCTTCTGGCTTCGTGAGGGAGATTTTTTTGGAGTATGCTATTGCCAAAATACCCTCACCAAGAGTATGAAAACGCGCGAATTCAATACCCGATTCTTTTTCCAGAAAATGCCTGTCTCCCACCACCAAAGCTACGCTCGGAACGGCCTTGGCCTGCATCATGACCTGTCCCATGTTTCCGTAAATTTGGTCAATTTTGACACCTTTTTGTTCTTCGTACAGTTTAACGATGTCTGTCATGGGTCTCTTGTAGCCAGCGCCGGCCGCAAGCAGGAAAGAATCGGAGAAGGCCATGGAAGGGGCCATAACAATAAGCATCAGGATTACCAGCAAGTTATACATGTTTTATCCTCTATCCATATTGGTGTTGAATAACAAAGATTCCTAAGACTCTGTGGCAGCCTTTGACAGGATCTGTGACGAATTTACGTAGAGTAGGGACAGAACCGATTCAGATTAAGGAATTTTGATGCGGCTGCAATTGTAACGCCATAAAATATAACCGGTTTGGACTGGATGAATTCTTTGAGAGAATCATTGGTCAGCGTGGTACCAGTGGCAATCGCTACGTCACACCACTCAAGGTTGGAAGCTGTTTGTTCCGGACCGTAAATCAGAGTTCCAAGTTTCTCCCTACCGATGTTGTCGGCATCCATGTCAGTTACGCGTATTTCGAAGGCTTTGGACAGCGCTTCTAGCATTCGGGGTTGAAGTCCCACCAGGGCTATTCTCGGCTTGCCGTAGTTGGCGGAAACAAAGGACACTAATTCTCTGGCGCAAAGAGGCGGCTTATCATCCTTGCAATGAACCGTGTTATCTACCAGTCCGAGTCGTTTCGATAAGGCATTGATTGTTGACACAAAAATCGCTCGCCTGTAATTGTTGGTCAATTCCATTTCCAGTATTTCTCGCACGGAACCGGCAAAACTTCCGAACATATCTGTGTAGGCCTGTCCCAGACTCCTTAGAAATTCAGCCTCCATCATCCGCTCTCGTCCTTTTATCAATGGATAATCATCGTGTTCCGGGTTGCCGATGGCCTCATGAGGGCCGAGTGTCCTGACCTTTATGGTCATCATCTCGTCAAGCAAACCAGCGTTTAGAGCCAGACTGAACGTCTTTTCCTTGATTAGATCGAAATAATTCATAATCAGATCACCCCAGCACGGCCATGGAGAATAGTTCGCCACTATTTGACGGTGAATCCGTATTTTTCAAAAACCTTCTTCGCTTCATCAGATTTGAGGTAAGCCAGAAATTCTTTGGCCCTGGATGAGGCGTTTTTAACTAAACTGGCTGGGTAGACTATCGGTGGGTATGAGCCTTCCGGAAAGTACGCTACAATCCTGACCTGTTTCGACACAGATGCGTCTGTAGAATAGACAATGCCTAACGGAGATTCGCCCTTCTCAACCCAGACCAGCGCAGATCTAACATCGCTAGCGCGCGCTAATTTGGTGGCGACGAAATTCCACATGTCCAGCTTCTCGAGGGCAGCCTTGGCATATTTACCAGCTGGAACATGATCCGGATCACCGGTTGCCAGAAGACCGTTCCCAAGATACTTCGACAAATCCAGACCCTGAGCTATCGCTATCTTGACGTCGCTGGACTGGGGGCTAATTAAAACAAGTTGATTACCCAAAAGATTGAAGCGGGTTCCCTCTTCAAGGACTTTCTTGTCCGCAAGGTAGTCCATCCACTGGAGGTCAGCCGAAATGAAAACCTCGGCCGGAGCCCCATTCTGGATCTGTTTGGCCAGAGCAGACGAACTGGCGAAAGATGGAGTAACTTTTATCCCTGTTTTCTTGCCATACATCTCTCCAAGCTCACCAACAGCGTTGGTCAGGGATGCGGCCGCATAAACCTTGATGTCACCGCTTTGAGCTATTGCTAATATTACTGTGCCATGTATAACAATAATGGCGGAAAATAAAACTGCCACGAATTTGGCCATGGATCTCAATGTCGTTCCCACTTTTCCCTCCTGCGTCATTTTCTATAAAAATGTTTGGCAAAAAGCCGTAAAATAGGTTATGTCTTTTTAGACATAACCTATTTATGGTGAAGAAATAGAATCTTGTCAATTGAATTTTCTTCTAAGGGGAGGATCATGATTTTCAATCAGCCTTTGTTATGAAAACTCTACCATCAATGGCTTCGGTCGGCTATGCGTGGGTTTTACTTAATTAAGACTCAAGAGACGTCTGCTGGGGCTTTGGGAAGCATTAAACAGCGATGTTCCTACAAACATGAAAGTGAGAATGACCTCATGTATGAGATAGAGAGTTTCCAAGAAATGTATTGTAGAAGTCAGGATATTAGCAGTGGTCCTATCTTCCTGTACCGTACAGAGAGAATGTTAAGTGATAAGCG
>CALDNG010000014.1 GCA_937915285.1 uncultured Desulfomonile sp.
CGACCACCGAGATCTACACTCTTTCCCTACACGACGCTCTTCCGATCTAAGCGCAACCTGAATGGTTTTCGACCGATCTCCACCACGGTGGATATATACTCCCTGCCATGAATTCCGTCTCGGGTAGGCCGAACAATCTCACTCATGTCCGTCCACATTGAATCAAATCCGGGTCCAGAGAATTTTCCGCCGTATCCGGCGCCTGATACCGGTATAGCGCCTGTCTCTGCTTGGGACCATGTGATGGATATCGTCTTAGGAGTGTACAATTCATCACCAAGAGACTCCCACTCAGAATTGATAGTCTTATGTATAAGCCGTTTTGAACACCCCTGCACACATCTGAAACATCTCTTGCAAAGTTGGTCTATGGTGTCGCCCAGTATGTCGGTGGAGAAACGTCTACCCTTGTACACTCCATACACGCATTCGGTTTTTACGCATTTAGCGCATTTCAGGCATCCTTCTCCCCAGTCTACAATGCCTGAGCGCCCGATGGTCGGGAAGCGGTTGGGGGTTGCGTGAACGTGAATGTGATATTTCTTAGGCATACTGAATTCCTGTAATATGATCAGTGGTCAATTTCCGGATCAATGATCAATGTGTTAGGCATCGTCTGAAACGATACTAATTGGCTCTCGATGATTTGAGACCGGCCAGTTCGAGTATTTCAGGAACCTTATGCTCCCATTCAATGGCCATAAGGTGAATCCCGGAAACGCCCTTCATTTCGCGGAATCTCTGAATGAATTCGACCGAGATCCTGATTCCCTCTTCAGCCTGCTTGTCCTTGGGAACCCCGGCCATTCGCCTGATCAATTCATCCGGTATATCCATCCCAGCGACTTTATCAGCCATGTATTTGGCCATTCCTACACTCTTGAAGGGGGTAACCCCCGCCAAAATGTAAGTCTTTTCTGTCAGTCCCATATCAATTGCCTGAGCCATGAATTTTTCAAAGCGTTCCATGTTGAAAATACACTGAGTCTGTATAAAATCGGCCCCCGCATTGATTTTCTTGGCCATCCGAACTACTCGCCATTCAACAGGATCTGCAAACGGGTTGGCCGCTGCTCCGATAAACATCCTGGGAGCGACCTGAATCGATTCACCACCGATTATTTTTTCTTCATCCCTCATGTCCTTGACGGTTTTGAGGAGCTGTATCGAGTCTAGGTCAAATACCCCGATAGCCGCTTTCTGGTTTCCGAATGTCTGATGATCACCAGTAAGGCATAGAATATTGCGAATACCCATTGCGTAAGCTCCAAAAATGTCGCTTTGCAATGCTATCCGGTTCCTGTCCCTCGTAACCATTTGAAGTATCGGTTCGTGTCCAATACTTTTTAGGATCGAACAAGCCGCTACCGAAGACATCCTGACTATGGCCGTCTGGTTGTCTGTGACATTTACTGCGTCTATGACTCCCAGAAGGCTTTTGCCTTTCTCCTTTAGAGCTTCAACATCAGAACCTTTGGGAGGTCCGCACTCGGCTGTCACTGCAAATTGGCCAGCCTTTAAAACTTTCTCCAGATGACTTTCAGTTTTCACGGTTGTTGATCCTCCCTGATTACTTTTCTTGGTCCGCCGGAATGGGAAGTGGACCAATCGCAAGGTGGCACATACTCAGTCAAACGGTCCAACTCGCCCAGAGCATCGAGTCGTCGTATAATCATGTCCCAACCACACGCTATTTCAGGGTTCACCTCGCACCTTCCGCCTTTGGAACCTCCACAAGGGCCATTCATGAGCTTCTTGGAGCATCTGGTAACGGGGCACACAGCGCCAAAATATCCAAGCTTGCAATTGCCGCATCCGAGACAGTTTTCCTGCCAAACTCCCCTTGAAACCGTTTCCCCTATGAAAAGGGTATTCAAGGCAGGGATGATTGGCTTGTCCCTGTATACTCTGGCCAAAGCCTGAACACCTGCGCCACATCCCAAAGACAGAATGGCGTCATGTTCCGGCGCCTGGTCAGCGATCTGATCGATGAAGTCGTCAACGCATTGTCGATCCAGAACCGCCTCTGTTATGGTCGGGTTTTTGTGATCCTTCAGATAGGACAACTTTAACGCTGCTGTCAGCAGCATCGTCTCCCTGGATCCACCCGCTGCGCATTCCGCAACACACGAGTCACAACCGACTACCAACACAGAGTCATATCGGTCGATCATCTTTCTGATTTCATCTATTTCTTTTAGAGTAGCAACTATCACAGATTTCCTCCTCTGTAGACTGGAGCCTGTCTACGAGCAAACTCTCAGCGCCACGATTTTACTCAAACGGCGCATATTATTCCCATTGTTGAAGTTAATGCAGGCTCAAGCTTTCGCAATGGCAGGTATGACTTCAAGGGACTGAATCTTCGAAGTAAATTCCCGCAACAAATTCTCTAGCGCCACTCGATCCATTGGAGGAACTCTGACGAAATCTAATCTCTCGGGGGATATTCCGACTTTCTGGAGCCACTGACCAGCGTAATCCACACGTTTTCTGGAACGGGCTGAACCCTCCAGGTACTGGCAAGCGCTTTCGGCGCAGGCCAGGATTAAAACTCCCTGAGCCCCTCCAGCTAGCGTCTTGAGAAGATGGTGCGCCTCCACTTTTCCAGAGCAAGGAATTGACACCAGACTCAAACCAGGCCATTTACGATTGAAAACCTTTTGTTCACCGTCCTTAAATAATCGAAGATTTTTGCAATGGTAAACTACTATTTTGACGGGTTTGCCTTCCATATTGTACCCAAATCAACCTTTCCCTTTTAAATGCCAGAATTTACATTCTGCCACTTTTTGTTTTTTCTTTTCAAGCCATTTTACCAAAACGTAATCAAAATATTATCGACATTGGCTATGGTTAAACGTTGATTTGTTAGCCGATCTAAAAAACATTCCAGCTTTTCAAGACAAATAAAATACAGTCACTGAATTGGAGCCATTTTACGTTCCTGCGCAGCCTCCATGAAAACGCGCGTCATACTCTCATGGTTTGCCTCGAGTGAATACTTTCGTGATTTGATAAAAGCCTTGTCACCCATTTGCGACCGAACCCCATGATCCAGTAACTTTTTCATACTATTACATAAATCAGTTGTATTCGAAGGATCCTTCATCACAAAGCCGTCTATTCCATGGTCAATGATTCCAGATGCGCCATTGTAAGCCGTTGTAATTACGGGCAGCCCGCAGGACATCGCTTCAAACACCACTAAAGAGCAGGCGTCATAAAATGTCGGCAGCGCAAAAACGTCACAAGCATTGTAGAAGTCCTGCGGCGATTTAGTGGAACCGGGAAAAGCTACGACGCCATTGAGGCCCAGGCGTCTCACAAGTCTCAAGAGTGAAGGGGAGGGTGGTCTTCCTACTACAACCAATCCGAATTTAGCGTTGGTGATCTGCCTCAACTTGCCGGCTGCCTCTATCAGAAATCTGAGCCCTTTCTTCCGAAAATCATAAGACATGAAAAGAAAAAGTACATGATCATCAAAACCCAATGATTTTCTTAGGTTGAGCATTTTAATTTGGTCAGGATTCCTGCTGAACCTCGAACCGTCGATGCCATTGTAGATCACTTGAATCCTGTCCTCCGGGACGCCGAAGGCATCCGTCATGTCCTGTTTGATCATGTCCGAAATGGCCACTATCTTGGGCATGGGAGAGAGTCTGAATGCGGCTGATTCAATCCAGGAACGCACATGATATTTGGGGGTTGCAAGCATCAGAATGCCTTTGACAAACCGTGCAGCCGGATTTCTTATTGCTTGGAGTTTACGCTTGGAACTCAGGCTGTGAACCCCGCCATGACTCTGATAAACATTCATAAGTAAGGTAGAGCCAAACCCTACAACTACGTCAAAATTTTCCCTTTCAACCAGGCGCCGGTGATTATGCGCAAAATGAAGGAGCTTAAGCGACGACGGGAACCAAACCGGTGGCCGATCCAATTTGTGAAATATAGCCGATTCAGGTTGACCATCCCATTCATAACCAACCAGATGGGCCTCCCATCCCTTGGAAATAAGTGAGCCGGCCAAATCCACCGCATAGGATTCAGCGCCTCCTGCGTGCTTACTGAATTTTTCAAGGGCAAGGCATATTTTCATGGTTTAGAATGAAGGTATCCTGAATTGAAAGAGAGTGAGGTCGCTGAGCGATTTTCACAACTGGCTTATCCATGACCTTAGGGTTAAAGCGAGTGATCAGCGTCTTTTTCCCATTTCTTTGCATGCTTTAGAAAAACATAAAACGAACTGTTCATGGCAATTATAAGTCCTGGGATGCCATCCAGCAAGCCAGCCTTCCAGATTGCGCATTCCAGGAATTTTCCTACTGCGTGAAAAACGCCCAGAACAACGTATAGCCACGACCTGGACTTGAGATCCGCCTTGGCGACCACACTCGAAAATTTGTTGATGGTATTGACCTGATCTGTGATGTCCCGATACACATAATGAAGGATTGGGGATTTGAGTTCCCGGGTAGGGCCGCCAGGCTGCAGTTTCTCGTGAATGGAATCTCCGACCCAGCCGGCTCCATTGCGCCTCACAAGTCTGATCTTCCTGTCTGGATACCATCCACCGTGGCGAATCCATTTACCTAGATACCTGCTCAATCGCGGAATTGAAAACGCTACGACAGCCGAATCAACACCCTTCAACACCATGGAAATCTCAGCCTTAAGCTCTGCAGATACTGACTCGTCAGCGTCCAGACAAATTATCCATTCCCCGGAACATTGTTCCAGAGCAAACTGCTTTTGCCCGACATAACCCATCCAATCCCTAAAAATGACTCTCGCTCCATGACTCTCGCATATAGACACCGTATCATCTGAACTCCCGGAGTCCACGACAACTATTTCATCGACAAAATCGAGGGACTCCAGAAGGATCGCAATCCTGTCAGCTTCATCCTTGGCTATTATTGAAGCGCTAATGCCTATCTTTGGCTCAGTCATTGGTTGGTCATTTTTCATAAGGGCAGATGATAGGAATCCGAGCGCCTTATGTCAATCGGCCTGAGTGGATTATTACGAGTTAACATAATATATCTTATCGGACGTTCTTCTAAGGACAGTTAAGCATAGGAGTCCGCTATCATTACGGATTACCAGAGCGGCTTTGGTCTTTCTTGGTCACGGAAGATCTATTGAGTGATAAGACAGACCGGAGAGGCAGTTGTCGTGAAACATTCTAACAGGACTCCGGTCCGCTAGGATTGTCCGATTATTCCAGTATTCCGTTGGGAAACATCTCCAGTGCCTTCTTCATATCGGAGACCTTGAATATGAAGAGAGCCGAAACACCGTCGGAGAATCCGGCCCCGTATGTATACGATATGTTAATGCCGGCATCCCCGAAAGACTTGGAAACCTTGTTGAGAAGACCAGGCCTGTTTTGCAGGACCAGCCCTATGACATCCTCGAGTTTCACCTTGTAACCGGCAGCGTTTAGAACCTCTACCGCTTTATCAGGATTGTCCGTGATGAACCTGATCATGGAATACTTTGCCGATTCAGTGAGGATGGCTTCGTAATAGTCCCTGGGAGCTACTCTTCTGCCGGTCTGGCTCCGCACGTCGTATAAAGCCAAGAGATATTCATTCGCGTCCTGAATGTTCATGGCTTCAATATTAATGTGTTCGTTCTTTAATATCTCTGTCAACTTTGCCAGTTCTCCGGGCGCGTCGGCCAGCATTACTTCCAGTTGCTTTTTTATTGGCATGGTCTACTCCTTGGAGTTTATCTGAAACCGATTATGCCTCAGTTCTTGTTTGAAGTGAATTCTTTTGGCGTATATTAAAAAACTGTTCAGCACGACCTGCAACTCCAGGATTTCAATTTTAAGATTGCTTGTGTCAAGATTAAGAGTATTGTGAACATGCAACTGTGTTTTCAAAGGACTGTAGCGCTCTTTTTGGGGCAAGGCTATCCCAGGATAAATTTTGGAACCAACGCTTAAAAATCATTATTACTCGAGCGAATTGCTGAACAGAAAAGTCTTTTCTGAGGACGGCAATGTTCTGGGGGTCGCAGTTGACTTTGTTGTCGACCTAGAAAAGCCTTTGCCCGAAGTCATTGATATTGTTTACCGCAAAAAGAGATCTAGCCGGAAATTCAGCGCCAAATGGTCGGACGTCAAAGATTTACCTCCGTCTCAGATCAGACTGAAAAGAGAGGCCAATCCTCCGGTTCCGATACAGACCACCACTTACAATGATTCACTGTTTCTTTTAAAAGAATTTTTGTTGGACAAACAGATAGTCGATGTACACGGGGCGAAGGTTGAAAGGGTCAATGATCTGAAGTTCATAGCATCCGATGGCAAGCTTTTGCTGGTTCAGGTGGATGTGGGGTTGCCTGGCCTTCTCAGGCGTCTA
>CALDNG010000015.1 GCA_937915285.1 uncultured Desulfomonile sp.
TGGGAGTAGGAGGTATGGCCATGTTCAAGGCAGAAGTACCTTCTCCGGTGATGGACAAATTGAAGCCAACCGTGACTGAGACTGCAAAGACTTTGTGGAAGGTATACATACTTCTGACTTTAATTGAAGTCATACTGCTTTACATAGCGGGGATGAATCTTTTTGACTCTATTTGCCACACTTTTGGTACTCTTGCTACTGGCGGCTTCTCGACCAAAAACCTTTCCCTGGCTCATTACAACAGTGACGCAATTAATATTATCATTACAGTGTTCATGCTCCTGGCGGCCCTAAATTTCACGCTTCATTTCCACGCTCTGAAAGGAAAGCCGAGCGCTTACACCAGTTCCATTGAGTGTGTGGTGTATATAAGTGTTTTTGCGTTGGCGTCGGCATTTATTGCTTTCACAGTGTATGAAACACATCATGATTCGGTAAAGGAGTCAGTGATTCAGTCGACGTTTCAAGTCGCGTCAATAATGTCAACAACCGGTTTTGCCTCGACTGACTGGGAGAAATGGCCCTGGTCCTGTCAGTGGCTGCTGTTTTGCCTCATGTTCATGGGTGGCTGTGCTGGTGGAACGGGCGGTGGAATAAAGTGTATGCGACTGGTTGTTGTGACCAAGCACATATTCAGGGAGCTAAAGCTTCTGATACATCCTCGGGCGGTCATGGCCATAAAAATGGACGGGAAAGTGGTAGGGGCGCCGATCATTAACAGTATCATGGCCTTTGTAGCGCTATTTGTAGGAGTGTGGACAGCTTCCACCATTTGCCTGGTGATCATGGATGTCGATGTAGTGACCGCTATCGGGGCCTGCGCTTCCGCCCTCTCAAATATAGGTCCCGGATTACACCTAGTGGGCGCCATGGATAATTACGGCTGGATGTCACCGGGATGCAAGATTTTGTTAACCTTTGATATGCTTGTGGGACGCCTGGAGCTTTACACTGTCTTTATACTCTTTGTAGGTGATTTCTGGAGACGGTAGTCATGACCAGGCTTTTATCAGGTGTCCAAAACTCGTCTTATCTGCAGCAGCAGTTCATCCGTATTGTAGGGTTTGCGCACAAAACCTTTGGCTAGCTCCAAAATTTTTGCCCTTTCATCGGCTTCGGACGCATAACCGCTCGCTATTATGGCTTTGACGTCCGGGTTTATCCTGATCAAATTCTCCAGGCATTCTTTTCCGCCCATTTGTGGCATGATCAAGTCCAGAATAACCATGTCTATCTCATTTTTGTACAGCCTGAAGAGTTCAATAGCCCCGAGGGGTGATGAAGATGTTATCACGTTGTAGCCAACCATTGAGAGAAGCTCTTTAACGAAATTGAGAATAGCCTCTTCATCATCAACTACCAGGATTAGTTCCGAACCCGTGGGATAAACCTCAACATGACTAGATTCCAACTCACCGGCTTGTATGGTGGCAGTGGGAAAATAGAGCAGGAAAGATGTTCCCACATTCGGCTTGCTCGAACAGACGATGTGACCACCATAGCTCTTAACTATTCCGAACACCATTGACAGACCGAGTCCTGTGCCTTCTCCCTGCGCTTTTGTCGTGAAGAATGGCTCAAAGATTCGGTCCAGAATTTGGTTTCCAATGCCATGGCCGGTGTCAGAGACGGTCAATAGGATGTGTTGTCCCGGAGACATGTCCGGGTATGAGTGACAAAAAGTGTCGTCAAGCGCAACGGCGCAGGTCGATATGGTGAGTTTACCACCTGATTTCATGGCATACTGGGCATTTACGGCGAGGTTAAGGAGTATCTGTTCTATTTGGGTTTCGTCAGCGAGAACCGGGGGTAACCTGTCTGCAAGATCAAGGTGAATTTCTATCATCTTTGGAATTGTTCTCTGCAGCAGATCATTGATTCGGACTATCTGAGAGTTCAGATCAATAGGCGCAAGCTTTGCCTCGCAGTTACTGCTGAATGTCAATATCCGCTGGACCAGGTCCCGGCCTCTTTCAGAGGCGGACTTGATAGCTTTGGCTGACTCATAATCATGATCCCATTCTTCTTTTTTCCTAAGTATCAGATCAGAATAACCCAAAATGATTTGAAGAAGATTGTTGAAGTCATGGGCAATGCCACCGGCTAGTGTCCCTATAGCCTCCATTTTTTGAGCCTGATTCAATTGTGCGCGCAGACTTTCACGCTCTTTTTCGACCTTTCGCCTATTGGTTAAATCACGAACTATCGCCATCACAAGAGGCTCATTCAGGTTATTAATGCGATTGAGACTCACTTCAGCCTCGAAAACCTTGCCGGTTGCCGTATTATGGCGCCACTCAAAAATCTGGGATTGTCCATTCAGCGCCGCGCTAATTTTCTGTTTCGCCTTTACTTCGGATAGTGATCCATCGGGCTGGTACGCCGGCGAAAAATGCCACGGGCTTTTCCCTATCAACTGTTCCCTCGAGCAACCAAATGCGCGTAAAGTCTTTTCGTTACAATCCAGAAAAACATTTCCATCCAGGACAAAAATGCTGTCATGTGCGCAATCAAACAAGGCCCGATACATGGCCTCGCTTTTCTTAAGATTTTCCTGGGCAATTTTTCTAGTAGTTACGTCGCGGGCAGACCCATGCACACCGATGGGCCTAGAGCCGTCCATGATGACCCGTGACAAAACCTCAACCCATTTGTAGTTTCCCTCCTTTGTTTTGACGCGGATTTCATAAGGACCTGTAACAGTCTCTCCATGTAGGGTTTTTCGCCTGAAATTCTTCTCGACCGTCTCCAAATGATCCTCAGCCACAATATCCCTGAAATTTAGCTTCAGGAATTCTTCCGTCTCGTAACCGAACATCGTCTTCGCTGCCTGGTTGACAGAAGTGTAAAAGCCGTCAAGATCATGGGTGTATATGAAATCTTGAGCATTCTCAAATAATTCCAGGTATCTGAGGGCTATTTCTTCTCTCTGCTCTTCAGCCCTTTTACAATCTGTTGTGTCCCGGACTTTGGCCTGAAAACCCCCTATTTTTGGGTACTCGGATTTTGATTGCTCATCCAGACCCTCGTCCACAAAATCGCGTTTTTCGGATGTGGAGGTCTTTTTTAGGGACAGATCATCAAGTTGATCTGCTAACCCTCGTTCATATGGAGTCATTTGATCACCCAAACACCTTGCAGTATACGGATGTAGTTTAGAGCTGCCTCTGAAAGACTTTTGTATCTAAGAGCAAGACACTGAAAAATTGCAATTAACTTATTCAGGTAGATAGAGCGTCTTCGTTTGTTTCGCCGGTTCTCACCCGCACAACGGTTTCAACTCGCTGTACGATCAAGGCGCCGTCCTCATACTTACCTGAATTTCCATGGAGACATATTGCTTCGATGACCCTATCTTCAAGGTCGTCGGGCGCCACAACCTTAAGCAGGACCTTGGGAACGAGTTGAAGTTCATTCTGGCTGATTTCTGGTCGGGCTCTTCGGTAGGTTTTTGGAGATGCCGACTGTAAAACTTCTATCACGGTCATTCCACCAACACCGATTTCATCAAGTGCGTCACGCACATCATCTAATTTGTACGGTTTCAACACCGCTTCAATCGAAACCATGGCGTCGGCGATCCTCTCTCCAAGCGTCAGAATTCTTTTTAATATACTACATTACAAAAAAATACTGAATCAGCCATTTTTACAAAATTAATTTGTGTGAGCCAACAGTTACCTCATCCAAAAACGATTAGAACCACTGACAGAGACAGTATGGACAGTGTGGTGGTAACCAGTATGGACGAAGTGGCCAGATCCACATCGCTGTTAAGCTGGGATGACAAGATATAATTCTGGGGTGATGTCGGCAACGCAAAATAGACCATGGCTACCTGAATTGCCAGAGGGGTAACTTCCAGTTGTTTCAGGGTGATGTATCCTAAAACAGGCATCGCAACCAATTTGATAATAGAGAGTTGAAATGATTTTGCCAGAAATTTTCTCGAACCGGAGAAACTCAGGGTTCCTCCGATTGAAACCAGCGCCAGCGGTAAGGTAAGCGAAGACATGAGTCCCAGGGTGTTATCAATGAAGGTTGGGAGGGGAACGGACATCCTCGAATAAAGTATTCCGCCCAGACAGGCCAGAATAAGCGGATTTGATATCATGGCCTTTACCACCAGCCGCATTCTTGAAATTCCTGAGCCGGATTCACCCGAATACCAGATCATGCTAGACACAACCAGAACATTGATAAACGGTATAACGAATCCAATGAGCACCCCAAAAGTACGCCCACCGGCATCTCCGAATGCTGAAAAAGTCAGAGCAAGCCCAATATATGAACTGAATCGGTAACACCCCTGCGAAAATGAGCCAATCTCATACTGGGCCATGCCGGTTAACTTGCAGAAAAGAATGCTCATACTGAAAATCATGAAAACAGTTAAAAAAACCCCAAAAACAAGTTCTGTCTCTATACCGAAGTCGTCAACTGGCTTGCTTATCTTCCAGAAAAGTAAGCACGGAAAGAATATGTAATAAATAAGACGATCAGTTGAACTGATGAACGAGTCGCCAAGCCATCCCCAATGTTTAAGGAATATTCCAAGGCAAATTACTACGAAAATCGGTAGCAGGTTGTTCAATATTAGAGCCACGACTAATTCCTTCAAGACTTTGAAGAATCTGTGTTCCGGATCAATATCCTATAATTCATATTTTACTGATGCTATATTTGATCATGTATCCTATACAGGTCGCGTCTTTTATCCCACAAAAATTTTTTCAGGCATGGCAGGTAGTAAATGCTGGGCACGAGAGAACCCGACATATCCAATACCTCTTATTCTAAATTGCTTCGCGGATTCATAGTCGGAGCCGTAGCATGTTCCGTATTCCCACTTTTTCTGCTCGGATGGATCAGCTTCCTGAACTATTCAGACTTTTCTACGTCAAGGATGTCCGAATATTTCAAAAACGCAGCAATAGACAACAGAAAGATCGTGGAGTTGTTCCTCGAAGACAGGGTCTCCAACATAAAGCTGATAGCTGCAACTAATTCTTTCGATTACCTCAAGGAATCGTCCAACATTAACGACATGTTCAGGATATTAAACCAGAGGGTATCGCATTTCACTAATCTGGCTGTGATCGATTCGGATGGAAATCAGGTAGCCTACGCGGGCCAGTTCAATCTTTCCGGAACGGATTACACTGAAACAGAGTGGTTTCAGGAAGTTACGGAAAAAGGTGTCTGCATCAGTAAAGTTGCCTTGGGATTCCCCAAAAAGCCACATTTCTCCATAGCGGTTCGTCAGTCTGATGATCGAGAAGGCTTCTGGATACTTAGGGCGACGATAGAGACGCAATCACTGGAGTCATTAATTGACATGACCAAGAGTGGTGAAACAGGCGAGGTTTTCGTTGTCGCTAGTAACGGAGTTTACCAGACCAGTCCCAGACTTCATGGCGCTATCATGGAAAAATCATCACTGCCGATAGACCTGTTCAAGGGTGATAGCGGGGTGATGATACTGGATGTCGAGAATCCATCAAGATCAATTTCTATAGAAGAAAGTATCCCATTAAAATATAGACTTAGTATCACATTCTCTGCACCGCACTCTAGGCAGATCTTAGCTTATTCAAAGCTCAAAAACCCTGAATGGTTTGTAGTAGCCAAGCAGGATTTTCTTGAATTTTTCGGTGACATAGACCATCTCAATCTTGTAATTCTTGCTCTTCTCCACATGAGCATTCTTGCCATAGTCATCGTTTCATCACTAACCGCCCGTTACATGACAAGATTGATTGAAAGACGTGACAAAGAGGCGGAGAAACTGAACCGTCAATTATCACGTGCCAGAAAACTAGCCTCTGTGGGTGAACTGGCAGCTGGAGTTGCCCATGAAATCAACAACCCACTTGCTGTAATCATGACGGAGACTATGGTAATGCGTGAGTTGACGGCCGATGAACAAGACATACGTCAGCAGTTCAGGGATGATCTGTTCAATTCCCTGTCACAAATTGACGGCCAAATCCAGCGTTGCGCCCACATAACACAAAGCCTTCTCAATTTCTCAAGAAGAATATCTTCAGCTTCCGAATTTGTGGATATCAATAGCGTCCTCAAAGATGTAACCGGTTTTGTTGAAAGGAAGGCCCTGTCATGTGGTGTCAAGCTGTCACTGAATTTGGAGCAGAACCTTCCCGAACTGAAAACCGACCGTTTCGAACTTGAACAGGTATTTCTTAATCTAATAAACAATGCTATTGACGCTAATGAAGGAAAAACGGAAGGTAGTGTCAACATTGTTTCGAGGCTTGATCAGGTCCGAAAGGGCGTAATTGTATCTGTGGCAGACACCGGAACAGGTATTCCCGATGACAATCTTGACAGGCTTTTTGATCCGTTCTTTACAACAAAGCCTCCCGGAAGGGGCACTGGATTGGGCCTATCAATCTCATATTCTATAGTCAAACATTTGGGTGGCGAAATTACGGTTCAAAGTGAATTGGGCCGGGGCGCTGTATTCTCAATATTCCTGCCCTATCTATCTGAAGAACAAAAGAACGCTCTGTATATGGGAGAGAACACCACGAAGGAAAATCAGGATGAAAAAACCCAGGCTGTTAATAGTTGATGACGACAAACTGTTGAATCACAATATGACATGGTTGCTCCGAAGAAAAGGCTATGAGGTCACTGGAGTCGAGGATGGTGAAAGCGCCCTGGCCTCGATTGAAACGCAGGAATTTGATGTGATAATCCTTGACCAGAAAATGCCGGGTATGGGTGGCATCGAGGCTCTAAGGGAGATAAAGAAAAAACATCCCGACATCGAGGTCATCATACTAACGGGAGCATCGTCGGTGGAATCTGCTGTGAAAGGGTTTGAATTTGGAGCCTATGATTATACGACCAAACCGATGCAGATGGACATCCTAGAGGAAAAAATTCAGAAAGCGTTTGAACGAAAACTGCTTTTAAAAGGCTAAATTTTACGGAACAGCAATGGGTCGGTCAAGAAAGGCTTAAAGCGCGGTTGGGGGAAAGGGCTGTTAACCCTTTCCCGCGTTGAAAATCTATTTCTTGGTGTCTTTCACTTCTTCGAAGTCTGCGTCTACTACATCGTCATCTGTTTTAGCGGAAGAATGTCCTGCAGATCCTTCATGTGGGCCACCAGCGTGCTCATGTCCTGCGCCGGCAGATCCGGAAGACTGCTGATACATGGCTTCAGCCAGTTTGTGAGAGGCTTGCTGCAGTTCTTCCATGGCGCTTTTCAAAGCGGCAGCGTCAGATCCTTCCATGGCGGACTTGGTCTTGGTCACCGCAGCCTCAATTGCGCTTCGGACTCCCGCGTCAACCTTGTCCCCATGCTCCTTGAGTGTTTTTTCCGTCATATACACTGTTGAATCAGCCTGATTGCGTAGGTCTATAAGTTCTCGTTTTTTCTTGTCTTCCTCAGCATGAGACTCAGCGTCCCGTATCATCTGCTGAATTTCAGCTTCTGTCAATCCGCTCGAGGCGGTGATCTTTATGGACTGCTCTTTCCCTGTTCCCAAATCCTTGGCGGAAACATGAACAATACCGTTGGCGTCTATATCAAAAGTGACCTCAATCTGAGGGATGCCCCGTGGAGCCGGCGGGATGCCGACGAGTTCGAATCTCCCGAGGGTTTTGTTGTCATGGGCCATTTCCCTCTCACCCTGCAGTACGTGAATGGATACAGAGGGCTGGTTGTCTGAAGCAGTCGAGAACACCTGACTTTTTCGGGTCGGGATGGTGGTGTTTTTCTCGATCAGTCTGGTAAAAACACTTCCGAGCGTTTCAATTCCCAGGGATAGCGGAGTCACGTCGAGTAAAAGGACGTCCTTGACGTCTCCTTTGAGCACTGCTCCCTGTATGGCTGCCCCTATGGCTACGACCTCATCGGGGTTCACACCTCTGTGAGGTTCCTTCCCAAAGAGTTCCTTTACCCTAGCCTGAACAGCAGGCATACGAGTCATGCCTCCAACCAGAATAACTTCATTAATCTGGCTGGCCGACACACCGGCGTCTTTCATGGCCGTTCTGCAGGGGGCCACTGTTTTTTCGATCAGGTCGGCTACCAGGGCTTCAAGCTTAGACCTAGTCAGCTTCATTGTCAGGTGTTTGGGACCAGAGGCGTCGGCTGTAATGAACGGTAGATTGACATCCGTTTCCATGGACGAGCTAAGTTCTATTTTGGCCTTCTCTCCGGCCTCCTTGAGCCTCTGCAGCGCCATTTTGTCATTACGAAGATCTATGCCCTGGTCTTTTTTGAATTCATCGGCCAGGTAGTCTATGATCCTCTGATCAAAGTCCTCACCACCAAGGTGAGTATCGCCGTTGGTTGACTTGACTTCGAATACTCCCTCTCCGATTTCGAGGACCGAAATGTCGAATGTTCCGCCGCCCAGATCGAAAACCGCTACCTTTTCCTCTTTTTTCTTGTCAAGGCCATAAGCCAGTGATGCTGCAGTCGGTTCGTTGATGATCCTGAGGACATTCAAACCTGCTATTCGTCCAGCGTCCTTAGTGGCCTGCCTCTGAGAGTCATTGAAATATGCCGGCACAGTAACAACTGCGTCTGTAACTTCTTCTCCGAGGTAATCTTCAGCCGTCTGTTTCATCTTCTGTAAAATCATGGCAGAGATTTCAGCCGGTGTGTACTCTTTACCCCTGGATTCGACAGCGGCATCCCCGTTCTTTCCCGAAACAATCTTGTAAGGACATATTTTAGTGTCGCCCTGAACTTCCTTTGAATCGAATTTCCTTCCGATTAGCCTTTTTATGGCAAATAGCGTATTTTCAGGATTGGTAATTGCCTGTCTTTTTGCTACCTGTCCAACAAGCCTTTCGCCTGACTCGGAAAAAGCAACCATAGACGGCGTGGTCCTGCCACCTTCCGAATTGGTGATGACTACTGGGTCTCCCCCCTCCATGACCGCCACACATGAATTGGTTGTTCCTAAATCGATTCCTATAACTTTACCGGCCATCTTTTCCTCCCGGCGCCCGGATCAGGGCGCTGTATTTATTGAATTTGCTTTAAATTCTGAAACTTTATTTCGTCGATACTACTACTTTGGCTGGGCGTAACAGCCTGTCCTGATACATGTAACCTTTCTCGAGTTCTTCGATCACCGAATTGGTATCTCTGCCCGGATCATTCAAAGTAGCTATAGCCTCCTGAAATTCAGGATTAAAGGGCCCCCCGACAGACTCGATTGCCTTGACGCCAAAACGGGACAAAACGTCTTTAAACATGTTCGCTGTCATTTTGACCCCGTCCAGGAGAGGTCCAGCCGACTTTGCGTCTGATGCGGCTATTGCCCTCTCAAGATTGTCCATGACCGGCAGCATATCTCTCAATAATTCTTCATTCCTGTATTTCTGGAACTTGCTCCGCTCCTGTATGCTGCGTTTCTTGTAATTCTCGAATTCGGCTACTGCGCGCATCCATTTATCACGGTTGTCTGCGGCGAGTTGGAGCGCCTCGTCAATGTCCACGCATTTATTTTGAGAGGTCTCATCGACAACTGGCAATTCCTCGGATTCTCCGCCTTCAGAAGGCCCCGACGGTCTCAACTCTCTTTTTTCCCTGTTTGCAAAAACTCCTTCGTCCTGTGCATCCTTACTGTCTGAAACATTCAGGTTTATTTTGTCGCTAGTGTTATCAATCATTTAATCGTCCCCGCGATTGTTTCCTATTGATTAACCTGACGTGATCCCAGGATTCAACTTGCCAAAGCGCTTTAGCTGAAACACCGATCGGTAACAATGGTGCGAATCAGGTCATAGTTCTTATTTCAGTATGGCGCAGGCGGCCCTTCTTAATGATCAGCCAAATATTTCCCGGCTAAGATTTATTTAAAATACATCAGGTCATTTGGGCGCCATCAGGTAGGTTGTCAAGACTTTGAGGAAGAGTTTTGGGAGTATCATTTAATTTCATCGGCCAAATCAGGGATTATTGAACCCTGATTCAGCCCTGGAACACTTTTTCAAGCAGAAATGGATTAAAAAGTCTTGTAAGAGAGGGTCTTGCCATGCAGTTTCAGCAAATTCTTCTTTATCCGGTAGAGTTTTTCAGACAAGGAAACCTTGTAAATATGGGGATTTGAAAATCTCTTGAATTCGGGCTCGAGTTGTCCGGTTTGTATGACCGCCCTGTGACGGCATTCATCAAGGGACGGCGGATCATAAACCTGTTTTCCGTTTATGAATATGGGGGTCATCAATTCGACGGCCCGGTATGGTGGCTTATAGACCTTCTTCATGTAGTCATACGTAGGGTGATGGGCCGTAAGCTTCCTGCCTTGAGGTATTGGTTCGTCAAACTGCGCTAACAGATCTCCAATCATTACGTCCTGTCGGTTAAAAAAACGGAATATCTTTTTTACTCCAGGATTTGTAAGCTTGATGGGATTGTGGGAAATCTTGATTTTGGGACTAAGCTTCCCGGTCGAACAGTCGGCTGCCATGAGCTTGTAAACCACTCCAAGCGCCGGTGTCTGGAACGAGGTAATCAGTTTGGTTCCCACGCACCACACATCTATATTTGCTCCCTGCTCTCTAAGGCTCTCTATGATCCATTCATCCAGATCACTGCTCGCCAGTATCTTCACCTCGGGAAATCCGGCGTTGTTCAGCATGGTCCTGGCCACTTTGGAGTAATAGGCGAGATCCCCACTGTCTATTCTGATGCCCTGGAGACGTTTGCCTCTGCTCCTTAAATCTGCAGCGACCTTGATGGCGTTTTTGATACCCTGAACCGTGTCGTATGTGTCCACAAGCAGGATGCTGTTGTCGGGAAAGACTTCCGTAAAACCCATAAATGACTCGAATTCATCGTCAAAGCTCTCTACCCAGCTATGGGCGTGTGTGCCTTTAACAGGAATCCCGAACATCTTACCTGCCCGAACATTCGATGTCCCTGAACAGCCACCAATATATGCCGCCCTTGCCCCATACAGAGCCGCTTCTACTCCATGCGCCCTTCGTGTCCCGAATTCCACTACCGGCTCCCCACGTGTGGCATGTCTCAGCCTGGCTGCTTTTGTGGCAATCAGGGTTTGGTGACCTACCAGAGCCAACATTGTAGTTTCAAGTATCTGCGCCTCGTCTATCGGGCCTGTAACCCGTATCAAAGGTTCTCCGGGAAAGACAACGGTTCCCTCAGGCACAGCCCAGATGTCACCGCTGAATCTGATACCTTGGGACAACGATTCTATGGCCCTGTCTGAGAATATTCCGAGACTCGCCAAATACTCCACGTCATCCGGATAAAGACACAGCCGATTCACGTGGTTGATGACACTTTCCAACCCGGCAAAAATGCAAAAACCCCCATTATCTGGGTTCTGGCGGTAATAAAGGTCAAAACAGGCGTTTTGAGTATTTCTCCCAAGCGCCCTGTAGCCTGCCACCATGGTCAGTTCATACAAGTCGGTATCTATCGTTCGATTCTCGCATCGCAGCCCGCAATATGCCTTTTTGGCGTCCAGAATACCTAGCAATTGTCCTGCGTCCGCATCTATCAAATCAACGTTTTCCAGTTCGGACTTGGTTTTTTGATCAATCAGCTTGGGATTCATGATCGAGTTTCTTCTTTTGATTTGCTAAAAAACTTCTCAAACGATTCGTTAAATGGATTGACCGCAACACCCCATTCCGTAACTATTCCGTGGATCAGTTCATGAGGGGTGACATCAAATGCGATATTTCTGACTTTAACGCCCTCTGGAGCTATTCTGACTCCCCCAATGCAGGTAACCTCTTCGGGTTTACGCTCTTCGATAGGGATTTCCTCGCCGCTACCGATTTTCATGTCAATGGTGGACAAAGGGGCCGCAACATAAAACGGGATTTTATGAAAATTTGCGAGGACCGCCACCGAATAAGTCCCGATCTTGTTGGCAGCGTCGCCGTTAGACGCAATCCTGTCTGCTCCCACCACCACCTTGTCGATCAGACCTTTCTGCATCATGGCGCCGGCAGTGTTGTCCGGAATCAACGTCACCGGAATTCCCAGCTTCATTAACTCCCACGATGTGATTCTGGCCCCCTGGTTGAGAGGCCGGGTTTCATCGGCGACCACAGTGATGTTCTTGCCTTGCTCAAACGCCGCCCTGATGACTCCCAGGGCGGTCCCAAAACCGGCTGTAGCAAGTCCACCAGCGTTGCAATGCGTCAGGACTGTGTCCCCATCCTTTATGAGGTCAGCCCCGTGGAACCCTATCTGTTCACACAGTCGCCTGTCCTCGATCTCCATGAGGATCGCTTCATTCACCATGAGGTCCTTTATTTGAGACGGACTAAGGTGTTTGTTCCTTTCAAACAGGGATTTCATCCTGTCAACGGCCCAGAAAAGATTAACCGCTGTAGGTCTGGTCGAAGCGATGGCAGAGCATACTTCCAAAAAATAGCCATCCAGATCGCCATCATATTTATCAGCGCTCAGCAACCCCAACGCAATTCCCATCGCTGCGGCAACCCCAATTGCAGGCGCGCCCCTTACAGCCAGTCGCCTTATGGCATCACACATCTCATCGACACGCCTGATTTCGATATATTCCTCCCGTAAAGGTAGAAGTGTCTGGTCAAGCAGTCTTATATGATCACCTCTCCACTCTATCGTTCTAAAAGGATCCGACAATTTTGCCTCCAGAAAATGCGCCTGGATATTAGGGCCATTAGCCACGAATCTCGACAATTCCAGACGATTGCTCTATCACCCATTATTTTACCACATCAAAGCTTTTATTTCACACCTCCGTTTTTTGAGTACTCAGGGCCCGCGCACAGGCGCCATCTTCAGATGTTAGACAGAGTATAATTAAATAAATTTAAATAGATAATTATAAACTATAAAAAATAACTTGAAATATTTGACCGTCCCTGCTATATGAATTTCAAAAAAGTTGAGAGGTAGCATAATGATCAGGTCCGTATTTTTTGTCATTGCGTTGATGTCGATCCTGTTGATCACAGGACCTGGCCAGGTATTCTCTGATAGCGGAATGGCGCTAAATGTGTGTCAGGAATTGGTCAACAATGCCAGGGCCTATGAAAATAGGGCGACTTGGCATAACCGTGTATGCAAAAACCTGATGCAACAAATCGAAAACATGTCCAAATTACCCAAGAACGCAGGGACTTCCCAAGCGTTGGATAGTCTCTTCCAACAATACGACCAGAATCGTGAGATGGAAAACAAGCTGCGTCTTCTTTTTCGACAGACGTCTGAAGAAGCAGAACGTTGTATGAAATCAATTAACTAGAGACATTCGTCTTCCACACCTGACGCATAGCTCCTCTCTATATTTGATCCACAACCCATTTTGCGTGGTGGCCTGAAAGTCTTGGCTTTCGGGCTGCCTTCGTCTTATACTCCCCCACTGAAAAGCAAAATCATATGATGAAGAATCCTCCAAGGAGTGTTGTCGACTCCTAACAAAACCTGTAATACAATTGTGTTCAACAATGTGGGAAGGTAGCCAAAATGAGCCAATTCGTGCCCGTGGAATGGGTAGTGATAGATGCGCTGGTTTGCGCTGAACTTGCAGACCCGGTAAGTTTTTTTTTGCATGAAAGATGTTCTCATGGCGTGAATATGGAGGACGAATCTGAACTAGTTCGTATCTCGGCATATTTCAGCCCTGATGAGGCAGATGAAGCCCGTAAGGCGCTTTTGGATTACATTGAAAAACTTGGTGAGAGTTTTCCCGAGTTTCCTAAACCAACCGTGACTTTTAGAACGACTCTCTCTGAGAACTGGGCAGTCGCCTGGAAAGACAATTTCAAGGTCCTTGAAGTCGGCTCAACAATTCTGATAACCCCTCCATGGCTGAATCCTGAACCTCATGATAGGCATATGATAATAATTGAACCGGCAGAGGCATTCGGAACGGGTTCGCACGAGACGACAAGGGGTTGCCTGGAATTGCTCGAAGATGTTCTTGGCGATTATGGTGGCCGATCAGCTACTGCCAGTGTTCTGGATGTGGGATGTGGATCGGGGATTCTTGCCATAGCTGCCGTAAAATTGGGAGCAAGCCCGGTTACAGCGATTGACAATGACCCGGTGGCGATAGAATCAGCCAGGGAAAATTCCTCATTGAACGGAGTTCTCGACAAGATATGCTTGGAATGTAAAGCCATCGAAAACGTGGAGGTCTGTTTTGACATTGTGATCGCTAATCTGGATTACACCACTCTGTGTAGAAATGTGTCCATTTTGCCAGGGCTATTTCGGGACAGGCTCATTATCTCTGGTATTACAGTTGATCAATGGGAATCTGTAAAGAAACTTTTCGGAGCAGAATCTCTCAAGCCGTTAAAAGAACTTCAGAAGTCTGAGTGGGTAAGCGCTATCTTTTCGCATTAGATGGGTAGAGCAATCAGTGTCGGAAACAAAAAACAAAATTATAATAATCGCTGGCCCCACCGCATCCGGCAAGACATCGCTTGCCATCCGACTTGCTCTCGGCATCGGCGCTGAAATAGTCTCGGCGGATTCTATCCAGATTTATAGATACATGGACATAGGGTCCGCCAAACCGACCGAAAATGAAAAAACACTCGTTCCTCATCACATGATTGACATACGTGATCCGGATGAGGATTATTCCGTTGGTGATTTCGTAAGGGAATCAAGAGCTGTTATTGATTTGTTGATAAAAAAAAACCGGATCCCGCTTGTAGTTGGTGGAACCGGATTGTACATAAGGGGTCTATTAGGAGGATTGGTTGATTTACCAGCCTCTGATAAAGTCCTGAGGGAAAGGTTACTCAAGATCGCAGAAGAAGGAGGGCCTGACGCGTTGCACGCAATGCTTGAAGATGTTGATCAAGCCAGTGCAGCAAGGATCGGATCCCAAAACGTTTCAAGACTAGCCAGAGCCTTGGAAGTGTTTGAATTGACTGGTAAACGTATGTCTGACCTCATAAACGGACATGTTTTTAGTGATAGGCCCTATGACTCATTATTTATTTGTATCTCTCCAAATCGAGAAGTACTATATGAACGCATTGATAAACGTGTTGAAAATATGTTAAACACGGGATTGATAGAAGAAGTAATCAATCTTCGCGAACAGGGCTATGGCTCGGACTTGAAGTCAATGCAGTCACTGGGTTATCGTCACGCTTCCATGATTCTCGACGCAGAAGCAGACCTGAGGCAAGCATCCGCTCTCATGAAGAGGGATACTCGACGGTATGCCAAGAGGCAGCTCACATGGTTTAGGTCGGAATCAAGAGTTGAATGGTTTGATCCTCTTAATATCTCGGCTATCGAGATTTGTATTGAAAATTTTCTCAGTCACAGATGAAAAGCTGAGATTTTCTCCCGGTTTAGCCTTTTGAATCACACAATTGGCGCAAACCAGGGATTTTGCGCATGGGGGCGCTCAAATGCCTAAAACACATTTTAACATTCAGGATCAATTTCTTAATCAAGTCCGCAAGGCCAGGATAGAAATTGAGGCGGTCTTAACATCCGGCAGCTCTATCAAGGGATACGTCCGTAGTTTTGACAGCTTCTGTATAATCGTAGAAGACTCTGAAGACACCAAGTTGGTTTATAAACATGCCCTCAGCATGATAAAACCGGCCGAAGCAGGTGTTAAAATACCTGGATTGGTCTGAAACAGGTCAGGGTTCGGGAATAGGTTCCAGGCAAGCTGGGCCAATCAAAAAAGCCGTACATTGGCGCATGATAAGGCAGGAGAATGCCTCGAGGTTACCCCTGTTCTTTTGCTCAGTCGAGTTTTGGTTCCGGGCCGGCCATCCCTCATGGCCATTGCCACATTTGAAACCCAGGGGATTTTGTTTCAACTGTTTTTTCCTGCTTACATGACAAATTGATGTTCAGGTCTGGTGATTTAGCCTGGAACTGAACCTTCCTTTCAATGTTGCCGATATCATTTACGTTAGGCCGGAGGCCGGGAAACATGACATCAGATCGTGAATTTCCAAAACAGATTGTAGTCAGATCAACCAAGAGCGTAGGATTATCGATCATATTGACCGTTCTGTTGGGACCACTTGGTATGTTTTATTCCACCATAACCGGCGCGATAATCATGCTGATAATTTCAGGTATTGTAGGAATATTGACATTAGGATACGGCATTGTTGTGACTCACCCAATATGTGTCATTTGGGGCGCTTTGGCCGCTAATTCATATAACAAAAAACTGCTCGCGGGATCTATCGCATAACCTTTGCCCCTTTTTGGTCATGAATGGGTCGCAATCCCCAAGCGATTCCTGGGTAATCCATATCTTATGAGATCGTTTGTCAGGACAATTGCGCTTCCTCCACGAGACGATTGGCCAAGGAAACGGCCTTGACCGCATCTTCCGCATAACCGTCGGCGCCAATTCGCATCCACATATCTGGAAAGGATCGAAGGGCGTAGCCTCCAACCATAATTTTTAGGGACCCTGCACTGTCATTATCGCGCGCAGCCTTTATTACTTCCTTGAGCATTCCGAGATGTGTAGGCATCGATGTAGATATCCCGAGTACGTGGGGATTATGAGACACGATGGCATCAATGATGCTGGATGTAGGTGTGTTGGCGCCTACGTAATAAGTGTCCCAGCCGTCCATCTCAAAAAAATCCGCTACCATCCTTATACCAAGCTCGTGAAGCTCACCTCCGACACAGGCGGCCACAAATCGGCGTCCTTTTTTTTCATTTGCAAAGATGTAGGGATAAAGCTGTGACATGATCAACTGGGTTGCGGCTGAACAGTAGTGTTCCTGAGCCACACTGACCTGATTGAGATACCAGAGTCGCCCGATCTCGTACTGGGATTGCTGAAAAACATAAATATAAATATCCCTGATACTTGTGCCATTTTCCACAGCCTCCAGTATCAGCTTCGAAGCCGAACGCCTATCTGCATTCAATAAGGCGCCAAGATATTTCTCGGCCAGATCATGCAAGGGGAGGTCTTCAGACATGTGTGAAGACAGGTTGGCGCCATCATGCAGGATCTGGTCTGACGCTAACCTGATGATGTCATCCGTGACGGCGCTCATCTCCGGGGTGAGCCTCTCCCTCAGTACTTTGCCAGTGCATTCCAGCGCTACAGTCAAAGCCTCTGGCGGAAACTTCAATCCCTCAAAGAGTTGCCTGAGCCAGATGACGTAGTTGACAAATATCGACGGATCGTTCTCGGTAATAGCTTCAATGAGATACTGGAAATGATAATTGGAGTCTCGAAGACTCAATTTGCGGCCTTTTTCACCGTACGGTTCCCATATCTGTGGTTGCATTCTATACTGCATTTCCACGATCGACTCTGAAAGAATGTCCATCTCATCATTTATGATTTTGGCTATTGCTGAGTTTATTTCATCCATGGCTATTCCTCATTGAGTGTAAAATGTGGCAAATTAAAAGGGGGGCCAAAGGGTTGCCGTCCCGAGTTCCAGTTCAGCGAATAGGATGCAAGCCTAACACAATGTATTAAATGGTCACAGAAAATTTCGTTTTCGTCGAAAATGCTTTTCTTAAGCCTTAATTCGTCCCTAAGAATCATCAGGGAATCTTAGAGGAAGGAGGATAAGATGGGAGTGTTCATGCAGGAATTGAGGAAAGCCATCATGCCCATACATGATGAAGCAGAGAAAAATGGACCACTAAGGCAGGTGGTGGAAAAAAACGTTACTCTGGAAAATTACCGCATGACGCTGCTGAGAATTCATGGCTTCGTGTCAGAGCTTGAAAAAGCGGTTGATGAGGTTCCCGGCCAATACAGATCTGAGTTGGATTGGGACATCAGGAAAAGATCCGGAATGCTCGAGAAGGACCTTTTATTCCTTGGCGAGACCACCTTGAAAATCCGGACATCCTCCAAATTCGATTTCAAGTCTCAGGTCCGGACAGTTCCACAGGCTCTTGGGCTGATTTACCTCATGGAGGGTTCACGGCTAGGCGGACTTGTTTTAGCAAAGGCATTACGCGAGCATTTTGGATTCAGCAATTTCAATGGGTATTCTTATTTTGCTTCCCCCGGAATAGAAGTTGTCCCCATGTGGCAATCATTCACCGCGTTTATGGAAAATTTTGTTGCTGTTAATGGTCATGGCCCAGTAATTATAATTTCGGCAAAAAACGGTTTTGAGGCGCTCAACACCTGGCTTGCGGAATCCTAGTCGTGTCAATTCACTTGTAAGTGGAAAGCTTGCCCAGAAAAAGACCTCCTTCCTGAATCTGGCAGAACCTGGGTGCGAAGCATGACTAACTCGGCAGGTCTATTTCTTTTTGTCAATGTCAAGGCTGCTCAGAACCGCGTCGGCATATTCAGGATAAAGAGTCTTCATGCAGTCGGGGCAAATGCTGTGGCTGAATTCAGCTTCGGAGTGGTCACGGACATATTTTTCAACCTGATGCCAATAACCCTGATCGTCGCGAATTTTTTTACAGGATGAGCAAATCGGTAGAAAACCACTGAGTTTCTTAACCTGATCCAGGGCATCCTGAAGCTCCTGGATTAATTCAGACTTTTCTTTCTCAATCCTCTTGCGTTCTCCTACCTCACCAGCAAGCGCCATATTGTTTTTCTCAAGTTCGGACTTGGTGGCAGCCAATCGGTCACGATTGACCACTACTATTGCAAGCGCAGCAGATAGCGCCAGAATGAAAACGACAGTCATTATATGAGCCACAATCAGATAGTGTCGCCTTTCCGAAATCTGATTTATGATGTCCGCGTCTGAAAACCCCACGACCATTACCAGGGGAAGATGGCTCAATTTACGGTATGAATAGAACCTAAGAACCTTATCGACTGGGCTCAAATTGGTGAATTTTCCACTATCCGAGGTTTCCAGAAATTTCCAGAGAATTGTGTCAACAGGTTTGCCCCAGATATCCGGCTCGGGTTCTGGAATACGGACTCTAAACTTTTTGTCCAAGGTTCCCAGCAGGGACGCAATATTCCGGGGTCCTATTCTTATTTCCTCAAAATATCCGGCAAATGATTTGGGATTTACCGACGCAAGGATCACGCCTTTGAAAGAGCCGTCCGGGTTGTCCATTCTTTTGGAAATTCTGAAGTGATTCAGACCGGTAAGCCTTCCGGTTTCTACAGGGGAAATGAACAGCGAGTCACTCGGGTCCGCCTTATGAAACTGAAAATAATCCCTGTCGGAAATATTTACGGATGTCGCCTGAGACTTACCCGTGTTCAATATGTCCCCATTACAGTCTATTAAGTACAGGTTGTCGATCACCGATTTATTAAACCCGAGTTCATCAATAAAAACTTGGGCTTCTGGAATCGAGGATGTCTTAAAATAGAACATCCTGACCGAATTCAGTAAGGCGTCAACCTGACTGACTATTTGAGCTGTGTGTTCAGAGAAAGCATCGACGGCCATATCCGCTTCACGCGAGAGTTGCTCCTTGCCCTCCCTGTAAATGCTCTCCATCATGAACCAGGCACCGCCAACTATGCATAAAATGATCAGAGTTACTGAACCACAGAAGATCACGTAATTCTTGTTAATGTAAAACCGCTTGGTCTGGGACATTTAGAACTTCATCCAAAGTAGGGGTAGATTTAAAGACCTTAGCAATGAGAACGGAGCACCTGAGAATTTACCAGCAAAGCAAGGATGGTCGCGCTATGCGCCAAGGAACTACTGAGGCATTTGCGATAATGATATCATGATTACTCGAAAAAACATAACAAGTTCTGTATCATGAGCACAGTAAAATACAAAGCTTCTGTAACATGCTTTTGTGGCATAAGGCCGAGATGTACAGCCAGTTCCAGATAGGCTATAATCCTGCTAACCATAGACTAAAGCGAAAAAACATTTGAATCGTTGAAGACATGACTATTCATGACCTTTTCAGCATAGCTCTAAGACAGGTTATCCGAAACCGACGACGCTATAAGGGCGCAATTTTGAGCCTGGCGCTTGGAACGGCAGGAATTCTGATGACGCTGACAATGGGAGAGGCCATTGAAAAACAAATAGCCGCGAATCTTGAATCTCTCGGAAGGGCCACTGTTGTCAAGGCTAGGTGGGACTTTGACCGAAAGACACGCTGGCATCACGGCCAGTTCGGTCCCAGCGATGTTCAGGCGCTGTGGATGCTCCATGGGGTCGCTGACGTGACAGGTTTTGTAAGTAAGACAGACATTACTTTTGCCAATGCTGATAATAAAATTCAGGGACAACTACTGGGAGTTGAGTCCAATTTCTTTTCCGCCCTCAGGCTGTCATTGGCGCATGGTTCGGAAATAACCGCTCAAGATGTTTCCATAAGACAACACGTTTGCGTCATAGGATCAACTCTTGCCCATGAACTGTTCCGAAGCTTTACAAATCCGGTAAACAGTTCGGTGTTGGTGGATGGCAGGGTTTTCAGGATCGTGGGTGTTTTGGGTGGGGTTGA
>CALDNG010000016.1 GCA_937915285.1 uncultured Desulfomonile sp.
ATGGTCTGTGGGGCTGGGAAAGGATAGAGAGGGTTTAATCCATGAGTTATCTTCCATGCGGGCAGTATTTTGAGTCTTACCTTGATGATCAGAAGTGGTGGAGAACGCCTTTCATAAAGGCCAAAATGATCTTCATGCTGGTGGTGATCGTCGCTTTACCTCACATTATTGCTTCTGAATGGTTGAGCGTTTTTTACACGATCAACTATTATATCCTGGCGGCCCTCGGTGTTCAGTTACTGGTGGGATACTGTGGTCAGATAACTCTCGGGCATGCTGCTTTTGTGGCAGTTGGCGGCTACACCAGCGCCATGATGGTTCTGTTCATACCATGGCCGCAGTTCATGGTGGATGCAGGCCTGGTCTATCCAATCAGCATAATTTGCGCCGGATTTACCGCTGCAATCTGGTCAGTGCTTTTCGGGTTACCCTCGGCGCGGGTAAAGGGGTTCTATCTGATCATGACCACCATGGCGGCTCAGTGGATAACCGTTCCGCTGGTGATAACCCAGTATGTGAGTCAGATCGGAGGTCGTGGCCAATCCTTTGCGCTTCCCCCAGGGCTAATCAAAATCGGCCCCTGGCTAATTGATGATGACACCAAGATTTACTATTTCTCTGCTGTGCTGGTTATTTTGTGCATGCTGGGCATGGGAAATCTTCTCAGGTCAAAGATAGGGAGGGCCTGGATAGCCATTCGGGATAACGACATTGCCGCCGAGACCATGGGAGTCAACATAGTGGGCTACAAGTTGCTGGCCTTCTTCGTTGCCGGTTTCTTTGCAGGTATTGCCGGAGCGTTCTGGATCAGCGCCTTGTTTTTTGTGAGTCCGGAACATTATGAGTGGTTCTACTCTCTTCTATGGGTAGGCATAATTTTGATCGGAGGAGTTGGAAGCCTTCAGGGAATAGTCTTTGGGTCGGCCTTTGTTGTAATCATTTTCAAGTTGCTCGAAATGAGCGTTATGGGGATATCGGACATCGTAATGACGTCCTATCCGGAAATCGGATGGGTAACCACCAAGATCATATTTTTCAAGGAGTCGGCATTCGGATTGGCAATAATCTTCTTTCTCATCTATGAACCAAACGGCTTGAGTTACAGATACTGGCAGTTGAAAAACTATTTTAACCTGTGGCCATTTTCTTACACTGGCAAATAATAGCGTCTGTCCGCAAGAAAGTGGGGCATGCGGGAGACCTTGATGTCAGTACGCAAAAAGATGTTCATTAAAAACGAGGAGGTTTAAAATGAGCAAGAGGATTCTGTTTCTTGGCTTGGTATTCACTCTGGTTTGCTCAGTCGCTTATGCAGCCGAGGAGATAAAGATCGGCTCTATAAACGACCTGACTGGAGCAACTTCGGATGTGGGTAAGGATGCTGCCCTTGGTGTGAGAGAATGCGTTACCTACATAAACGACAACGGAGGAATTAACGGAAAGAAGATCAAACTTTTCCTGTTTGACTATGGTTACCGGGTTCCGGAGGCCATAACGATTTACAAACGTTTCCGTGACTCCGACAAGATTCAGCTTCTGCTCCAGTGGGGAACCGGAGACACCGAGGCCCTTTCACCTACCGTCAACAAGGACAAGATGGTTACAGTATCCGACTCCCTGTCGGGTCATCTATGTGATCCCACAAAAACTCCGTACAACTTCATTTACAGCACAGACTATTCCACCAATGCCAGGGCAGCCCTGACCTCCTGGTACGAGAAGGTCTGGCTCAAGAGCGACAAGTGGAAGGCATTAAGGGAAAAGGGGACAAAGCCGAAGCTGGTATGTTTCTACATGTTCGCTTCCCCATATTCCAGCGCTCCTATAAAGGCCATCAAGGATCAGGCGAAAATTCTCGGTATTGAAGTGGAGAAGGATCAGGACGTTTCCCTGACAGCCCTGGACGCCAAGAGCCAGGTTCTTGCGGCCAAGGAAACAGGGGCAAATGTAGTGTGGCATGGAAACACAGCCATGTCGGTCGCCACAGCCATCAAGGACGCCTATGCCCTGAAATTCGAGGCGGATCACCTGACCAACAACTGGGGAATTGACAAGAATCTTGTGAGGATCACCGGAAAAGCGGGTGAAGGCACCATAGGCGCTGCCTCATGCGCATTCCTGGAGATGGACTATCCGATGTTGGACAAGGTCCGTGAATACGCCAAGAAAGTCAATCCCGGTGTATCCGAGGACAAGAGAGACATCAGAACCGTCCAGGGCTGGCTGAAAGTTTCTCTGGCCGTTGCAGGATTGGGGATTGCAGACAAACAGGGTAAGCTGGATGGTCCCGCAATCAAGGCGGCTCTTGAGTCCCTCAGGGACTGGTATCCCTTCAACACCAAGAACGCTCTCGGTGTCGGCCCCTACACTATAACTGACAAGGACCACAGGCCAACACCAGTCGCTACCCTCTATACAATCAAGGATGAGAAGATAGTGCTGTTCGACAAGGTCGACATGAAGGAAAAATTCCCGCAAGAATGGCCCAAATGGTTAGGCTGGTAATTTGACACTCAAAGGGGTCTGAAATGGCCCCCAAATAGAATGTGCCCGCTAACGCCGGGAATCGTAAAAATGCCTGGAAGGGGAGTTTGCCGTGGCTGAAAATAACAGTATTCTGAAGATAAATAACATTGAGGTCAGGTATCACGAAGTAATCCTCGTCCTCAAGGGAGTTTCGATTGAGGTTCCTCAAGGCAGCATTGTAGCCCTTCTAGGCGCCAACGGGGCCGGTAAGAGTACGACCCTGAAGGCGATATCCGGACTTCTCAACCACGAAGACGGACAGGTTACTGACGGCAGCATAGAGTTCATGGGAGAGAGAATACACAAACTTCCCGCCGAACAAATATCCAAGAGGGGAATATTCCAGATCATTGAGGGCCGTCGCGTTTTTGAACACCTTACCGTGGAGGAAAACCTCATGGTTGGTGGTCATTTGAGGCCAAGCGGTCTCAAGGAAAGACTCGACATGGTCTATCATTACTTTCGGCGGCTGAGGGAGCGCCGAAATGTTCAGGCTGGTTTCATCAGCGGTGGTGAGCAGCAGATGTGCGTTATAGGAAGGGCAATGATGGCCCAGCCGAAACTAATGTTGCTCGATGAACCCTCAATGGGGTTGGCTCCTCTACTTATAAAAGAGATATTTGAGATAATCCAGAGACTCAACAAGGAAGAAAAAATTCCTATCCTCCTTGTTGAGCAGAACGTAAAGCTTGCGCTGACAGTGGCTCCTTACGCTTACGTCATGGAGAACGGCAGGATAGTGATGGATGACACCTCCGAAAAGCTCAAGGAAAACCCCGATATTCGTGATTTTTATCTGGGACTTACTGATGTTGGCGGGCGTAAGAGTTTTCGTGAAATAAAGCATTATAAACGGCGAAAGAGATGGCTATCCTAGACTGCCCCCAAAAGGTGGAGGAAAAAAGATGAAGAAAGCAGTAGTTGCGGCGGTATTCTGTTTTATCGCCTGTGCATTTGTGGTGTCGTCCGTTTTTGCCCTGGAAGCTCCTGTCATTACTCTGGAGCGCGTTGATGTGGCCAGTATACAGCCTTTCTTTGTAAAACCGAGGATAGAATACAAGAATGAGAAGGAGCCCGGCAAGGAGCTTGCAGCCGGAGCAATCCTGAACCTCGCCTATATTTTCAATATCAAGAACCCCAACAAAGAGCCCCTCATGCTCGACGAAATGACTTTCTCCACATTGTTTGAGGGATTTGAGGTCAACACGGCCTTTTATTATGAAGATTCATGGATCCCCGGAGGAAAGTCCAATCAGGTCCGCGTAGTCGTTACAAACGAAACACTTCCCACCATCGGCAGTCTTAGTGTAGGCGCAGGAAACGTTGAGAAGCTAAAGGAAATGAAGGTTTCAGCCGGAGCCATTACCAAGAAGTGGTGGGATAGCATTGGTGATTTTTCGTTTCCGATCGAAGTAGTCGGTGGAACTGCTCTTTTCAAAACAGAAAAAGACAAAGAGATAAGATCGGTTTTCGTCGGAAAGTTTGAGAAAAAGAATTAGGAAAGAATCCAGGCTAAGTCCTGTTGTCTTGAAGTCTGGAATAATCTAGTATTGGAAGCGGCCCCATCTGGGCCGCTTTTTTTCATGAAAGCGCCAGGACAAATTTTATATCCATATTCTATCAACACAAACCGGAACATGAAAAATAACGCAGATGACAATCGGGAGCGCGGGGAAATGGTTTCGGAGATTGATCGTCTCAGGGATGAAATCCG
>CALDNG010000017.1 GCA_937915285.1 uncultured Desulfomonile sp.
CGCTCTTCAGATCTATGTGGACGATTGGAAAAAGGCTGAGCAGTCCATGCGCAGAAGTGAGGAGCGCTTCCGGCAGGTCGCCGAGGTAGCAGGAGAATGGATCTGGGAAGTGGATGAACAGGGACTGTATAAGTATTGTAGTTCCTCAGTCCTTGAAATACTTGGATACTTGCCAGAAGAATTGGTCGACAAGCGGTTCTTCTGGGAATTTCTAATGTCTAGGGAATATACTGATCGAGGCTATAAGGCTCTGGAACTATTTGATAAAAAACGGATGTTCAAGGGGTACGTGAACCCTCAGATCCACAAAGACGGCCGTACTGTGATCATTGAGACGAGTGGAGTCCCGGTATTAGATGATGAAGGCCGGTTTCTCGGTTACCGTGGAACCCACACGGACATAACGCAGCGAGTGAAGGCTTCGGAGTCCCTGGAACTACTTGCGGCGGTTGTAGAGCATGCCTCAGAGTCCATAGTGGTCACGGATCTGAGTGGAACAATCAAGTACGTCAATCCAGCGTTTGAACACACATGCGGGTATTCAGAGCAGGAGGCGGTTGGCTCCAGCCCACGCATACTCAAAAGTGGCAAACAACCCGACCAATTTTACGCTGACCTCTGGAACACGATCAGAAAGGGAGAAATCTGGCGCGGGCATTTCATCAACCGCAAGAAGGATGGTTCATTGTTTGAAGAAGAGGCAACGATCTCTCCGCTGAAAGACACCAATGGTCAGATATCCAACTTTGTGGCAGTCAAACGGGATGTCACAAAAGAAGTTTTGCTCCAGAATCAGTTGGTCCAGTCCCATAAGATGGAGGCAATCGGGACCCTCGCAGGAGGAATTGCCCACGACTTCAACAACATCCTTTTTGCAATTGTTGGCTATACGGAGATGGCAATCGATGATCAGCCCCCCGGTAGCAGGTCCCTGAATGACCTCGAGCAGGTTTTGTCGGCTGCCAAACGTGCCGCCGACATGGTCAAACAAATTCTCACATTCAGCCGCCAGACTGAGCCTCAGAGGATTCTGCTGGACCTTACCCCCATTGTAAAAGAGGGTCTCAAGTTTCTAAGGGGATCAATCCCATCCACCATTGAGATACGGCAGGAGATAAAATCATTAACAGGCAAGGTTGAGGCTGATCCCACCCAGATGCATCAGGTGCTTATGAACCTGTGCTCAAATGCAGCACAGGCCATGAAGGAAACGACCGGGGTAATGACAGTCGAGCTTGCCGAGATAACACTCGATGAACCCTATAGCGCCCGGCATCTATCGCTAAAACCGGGAAGATACGTGAAGCTTTCAGTAAGCGATACCGGATACGGAATTCCTCCAGAAAACATCGATCGTATTTTTGAGCCCTATTTCACGACCAAAGGCATCGGCGAAGGAACTGGGTTGAGCCTGGCTGTGATCCATGGAATAGTCTCAGGTCATGGAGGCGCTGTTACCGTTTATAGCATCCCTGGCCAGGGGTCCACATTCAATGTATTCTTGCCGGTTGCCCAACGGCATGTCGAATGCGAAGGCGCTTCCGATTCTTCTCCAATACCTCCAGGAAAAGAACGAATTTTGTTTGTTGACGACGAAGCAATACTCCTTGAGATGGGACAAGCTATATTGGAACGGCTTGGTTATCATGTTGTGACGTTTCTGGATCCTCTGAAAGCGCTGGAAGCATTCAGGACTGATCCTGGGGGATTCGACCTGGTGTTAACCGACCTGATGATGCCTAAAATGACCGGGTTGGTCCTAGCCAGGAAAATAAAAATCATAAATCCCGATATTCCCATCATCCTGTGTACGGGCTTCGGGCACAAGTTCACGACCGAAGAGGCACAGGATCATGGTTTAAGTGGAATACTGGGCAAACCAATGTCCAAAAAAGACATGGCGTTGACAATCAGGGGGATCCTGGACATCAAACAAAAACAGCAGCCTACAAGCTGATGGTTGCCGGTAACATACACCCTCATAAATTGCTTTAGTGGCTGTTACCGACAATCAAGGATCTCTTGTTGGCTACCGGCTTCAATTAGTGAATGACGCATACAAAGGCTTTTCAACAATGAATAAGAATGTATTGGCTCCAGGGGCACGTGTACTCATTCGTGACGCCGAATGGCTCGTAAGACGGGTCGATGCGACATCTACCGGAGGCAGATCCATAGCGGTAACCGGTTTGTCAGAGATTGTCCGTAACAGGGAAGCGATCTTCCTGACTGAAGCCGAGAAATCCATCGAAGCCCTCGACCCGGCCCAAACCAGCCTCGTCCAGGATACGTCCGAATATTATTCGGCCGGTATGCTATACATCGAAAGCCTCCTTCGTCAGACAGCGCCATCGGATGATCGCCTCTACATAGGGCACGAAGCCGCCATGGACCTTGTGCCGTACCAGCTTGACCCAGCCATACAGGCTTTGAAGCAGCCCCGTCAGCGCATCCTGATTGCCGACGCAGTTGGACTAGGCAAGACACTGGCTGCCGGTATTCTGCTGTCGGAACTCATCCGGCGTGGTCGAGGCCAACGCATTCTG
>CALDNG010000018.1 GCA_937915285.1 uncultured Desulfomonile sp.
CAGTCACTGTAGCTGCCTGAAAGAGTGATCAGTCCCCCAATTAAGACTTTCATCCATGACAAACAATTCTGACAGCCCGGAAGATTTCAGATTTGTGTTAGGAATCTCGCAAGGCAGTCTTTAAAAAAAGCCTTCAGTTATCCCTCGAGAAAGGCGCCAGTTCGTGCATTTTTAGGGCCATGAAAACCAGGGTCCCTATGCTGATTGCCAAGGCCGCAGGAGCATATTCCGCAAACTTCACGGAATATACGAGCAAGCCGAAGAGAGTTGCGGCTAATTGAGCATATACCAGGGGCCTGAAAACCCTGTGGCCAAAATCGGGCTGGTCGGGAACCAGTTTTTCAATCGTCTTGTCAAGCGTCATTTTCACTATGTTGTAAGTGATCAGGGCAAAAATCATTCCCCAGAGAACGTCAGTAGGGAAATGCGCCCCGACGAATATCCTCGAAAGGCCTATCAATGACGCTACAGCCAGAACAAGAGATTTGGCGGCATTTCCTTGCGCATACCCCATCAGCACAAAACAGGCCGAGAAGCCTGCCGCTGTATGACCCGATGGGAAACTGCCCCATCTCAGCAAAGGGCCGACCACATGAACATATTGAATGATTTCCAGAGGCCGTGGACACGGAAAAAACGCTTTGACAACATTTACTGCAACCGAAGACAAAAAAAATACGGCAAGTCCCATGACTGTTATTCTTGGGTTTATAAACAAAAAACAGCCCAAAATCATGCAAATCAGCAGCCCATCTCCCAAGGTAGTAAACGATAGCCAGAAAATATCCGTCAAAGGGGAGTGGAAAGAATTTAGCAATGAGAACAACTGCTTGTCATAAATTTGAACGGCAGCGGCAGCTATTGACAGACCCACGATTACCAAAATCGAAGCAAGTCCGAGATTCCATTTTCTTTCGGAATTTCCCATCATTTTAGCCCTGACGATTCCGGTCCGGTTTGTTTGATGCTCTCAAGCGGCTTTAAAAAGCTGCATAGCTCTCTTAAATGATTATTCATCGCGATTCACTTCCCTGTGGAGCCATGCCTTGTTGCCTGACTGTTTTTTCATTTAAAAGCGCCTATCGTGCATCTATTGGTCACAATAGAGCAGAATAAGCGCTTTTGGTCGACATGCAACTGCCAGAATAGATTAGCAGCGAATGGTGTTTACCCTTGTCCGCAGTTTCAGCCAAGAGCCTCCAGGAACTTGTCCAGATCGGATTCTTGTTTCAAATGGACCCGGACAACCCTTCTCCCCTTATTTTTAAGAGCCTGATAGTCGCCGATGGATTGAGCCTGTTTTAAAGTTCCGAACGAATATGGTTCGCCAGGAACCTGAATGTCTTCAGTCTCATCCGTTGTGATCACGAAGAATAACCCGGAATCGGGTCCACTCTTGTGGATTTGACCGGTTGAATGTAGGTACCGAGGCCCGAAACCGACAGTAGTGGCAACCTTGAATCTGTCCCGAATCAGGGTTCTGGCTTCCTGCAATGTACGCAGAGCGAATTCCGAAGGATGTATGAACGCATTCAGGACAACATAGTCATCAGGTTTGACACTTCCCAGGAATTCACGAACATCATCATGGAACGATGGGCTGTCAGCTTCAAGTTTTTCAGTATCCGGAACGCTTCCATCACGGCTGAAAGCGGCCAGCAGTTTGCCCGTGATGTCTTTGGACTCCTGAACATTGGGCTGATCAAACGGATTGATGCCCAGTATTACTCCTGACACAGCCGTTGCAAATTCATAACGGAACATTTCCCTGCCCAGATCGTAGTTGCAGTGGAGTCTTAAGGTCACAACAGGATGCCCCGCACGTTCCAGATCACTTACAGCCTTGTCAAATGTCGGGTCTCCATCAAGCCTCATATAGATAAAAAGTCTGTCTGATCCATAACTTTCAGGAACTCCGACCGGCTCAAGATCGACTGGAATTATTCCCTTGCCCTCTTTGCCAGTGCTTTCGGCTATCAACTGTTCCAGCCAGCAACCGAAACTCGAAATGCCAGGAGAGAGAATAAGCGTCAATTTATCACGCCCATGCATAGACGCTTCTCCTATGATCACGCCCATCCAGACCCCAGGACTTTCAAGCGATGGCGTTCCAACACCCGAGGCCTCTGCAGCCTGCATTGCACGGGTTAGGAAAAAATCCAGATCCATACCAAGCAGGGCAGCGGGCGCCAAGCCAAAATAGGAAAGTGCGCTGAATCTGCCACCGATGTCGGGTGGGTTGAGGAAGGTTTTCCTGAAGCCATTTTCAGCGGCCAATTTCCCCAGACTGGTTCCCGGATCGGTTATTGCGATGAAATTCCTACCATAATTGTCACCCAATACCTCAATCATTTTCTGTCTGAAATACTTGAACAGGGACATCACCTCAATCGTCCCACCTGATTTGCTGCTTATGATAAATAGCGTCTTTTCAAGATCAATGCTGCGCTCCAGTTCCAATACCGAACGCGGAACCGTGGTATCAGCAACTTTGACATCAATAAAACCATCAGCTACTCCAAATGTTTTGGCAAAAACTTCAGGGGCCAGGCTGCTTCCTCCCATACCTACCAGCACTGCAGTCTTGAACCCCCCCTCTCTGATATCGAGTGCAAAATCTCTCAGCTTGGCCGTCTCATTCTTCATGGTCTCGACTATACCGAGCCATCCGAGCCTCTGGGAAATCTCTTTCTGTCCAGACTCGTCCTTTGTCCAGATTTCAGGCTCGCAGTTCCAGATACGTTCCGGAATTCTGTTTTGATCAAACTTCTCCAATGAACTGTCCACTTGGCTTTGCAAATCTCCAAGGGACGCCGAACGATGGCCCCAGCCTCGAAGAAGCCGCAGCCTCTTCCTGGAAACCTCTTCAATCAGGTTATCGTAGGAGTCGGCAAAAGCTCGTATCCCATCATCAAGCAGACGCTCAGTAATATCCTCCATGTTGAGGTGAAACGTTTTTAGTCTATCCAACACGCTATTTGCCTGTTCGACGGACATTTGATCTTTCTTGTCAATGGAGCCATGGTCCCTGTATGCGTTGAGAGTAGACATCGGTAATGTGTTTACCGTTTGCTGCCACATCAGGTTGTCAACATAGTATGTGTCGGGGTAGGACGGATTCTTGGTGCTGGTGCTGGCCCATAAAATCCTCTGAACGCGCATTCCCCGGCTCTTGAGATCCAGGCATCTTTCACTGCTGAAGAGTTCTTCGAAATTCTGGTAAGCAAGGCGTGCATTGGCAAGTGAGGCCTTGCCAAAAAGGTCTGCTAACGCTGCGCGGGCCGCCGGAGCAGTGCTTTCCTTGAGCCGTTCATCCACTACAGTATCAATCCTGCTGACAAAAAACGACGCTACAGAGTAGACTTTTGACGCGTCCCCACCGGTTTTGATCAGGGACTCTACGCCATCAACAAAAGCCCGGGCTACTTCGACATAATGGGAAACAGAGAAAATTAGAGTGAAGTTAACGTTTACTCCCTCCCCAATCAGTGTCCGGCCGGCCTCCACTCCCTCATAGGTTGCTGGAACCTTGATCAGGAGGTTTGGGCGGTCCACAAGATCATGCAAGCGCCTGGCCTCCCTGACGGTTCCGGCAATATCGTACGCCAGCCGCGGTGATACTTCCAGACTCACATAACCGTCTTCTCCTCCACTTTCAACAAACACTCCTTTAAGAAGGTCGGCGGCCTCACGCACATCCGAGATCACCAGACTTTCATACAAACCCACCGAAGCCTCACCCTTGTCCACCAAAGAGTGAAGCTCATCGTCGTATATTCTCTCACTGCTTAAAGCCTTTTGGAGAATTGATGGGTTAGTCGTAACACCTGCAACTCCATCCTCCATGACCAGACGATTCAGTGTTCCGGACTTCAACAATTCGCGCCCAAGGTCGTCCAACCAGATGGATTGGCCACAAGACTTTATATCCCGCAACTGACTCGGCATTCATACCTCCCGGGTTTCATTCAAAACAATTTCCTATCGTCCCTTTGAACTAATCTGCAAAAATGAATGTTTCGACTGAAACTTACCTATTATTGAGAAACCCCATTCAGTCATGATTGTCTTACAACTCTGTAAGACGCTTTTAAGGCAATTATCAGCTTGACATAAATCTGTTCGAAGGCTATCAATCTGAAGTATACTATCAGATAAACCGTTTTTTGAAACCAATTTAAGCCAGAGTGAAAAAATGGACCTCAAAAGATACCTGGAAACCCAGAACTCGGAAATCCAGCGACACAAATGGATTGAATCCGAAAAAGCAGGAAAAGACCTCGGCGTTGATGCAGTCATTGATTGGATCAAAAAATACGCCGACGCTTTTAGCGAACAATACCACGATAACAATACTTCGGAATCACAATAACTTTTGACTATTACTTTTTTGATTTGGCAAATTTCTTATAAATACTCTTTTGCATTGCTGTAACAATTTCTCACTAGGGCTCTGAATAATTAAGTTAAAATAGTATATTTCAAGAACAGTCGACAATTAAAGTTCAGGTAAAGTCTCGCATCGAAAAATCGGCAGTCTTTTTATTTTTGTGAAAAAAAAAGGCGCGATCTTTCGCGCCTGGAGGCCTGTCAGATGGACAGGAAACCGTTTGGCTTTGTTGTTTGAATCGCTCCTGAAAAAGCCATACTCGGCCGATTCCGGATAAATTCAAATATATGTATATTTTTTAATCCATATAATGTCAAGCTTTTTCCGCATTGATCATCGCAACAGGTAAACTAACTGAAAAGTTCGCCTTAAACGACGACTAGCCTGTCGGAAGTTCAAAGAAAACATTTTCGAAGATCTCAATTTGCGGTTCTGGAGTCATGGTGACCACAATGAAGTCAAACCTTACCGGCCTTTCGATGGATTTCTTGGTCACATATACCTGGGCCGCTTTTTTTATGCTCCTGCGCTTTTTGTCAGTCAGCGTGAACAACGGACTCAGAGATTCTTCAGAGTGACGCGATCTGACCTCTACAAAAACAAGCTCTTCATTCTGGATAGCTATGATGTCCAGTTCTCCGGCCTTGCAGTAGAAGTTTCGATCAATGATCCGGTAACCATGACTTTCGAGGTACGCGGCGGCTATTTTTTCGGCGTTGAGACCGATCTGTTTTTTCTGGCTGCCCTTCCGGTTTTCAAAACCATCCATTTTCCCCCCTGATCTAAAATTCTATGGTTTTTGGTCTGTTATCTTGAAGATAACCGGGGTTTTTTCAAACCCCGGCGACTGATTGGACAAAATTTTAGTTATGCGCGCTGACCAGCATCTTTTCATGCAGTCTTCTTGCTTGAAGAGCGAAAGCTTCGAGCCTGGCTTCAATGATTTGCGGGAAGGCGTTTCCATCTGTCTCAATAGCCAAAAACGGAAGTTTTCGGTCCCTGTTTTTAAAGATGTCCGAATCGGGAACCGACTTTCCGTTCGTTTTAGCCATTGCTTCCAGTTTCTCACCCGTGGTGAACTTCTCCGAAAGAATTGCCTCGGCCACCCTGGTTGGCATACACCCAAAAGGCCCTATGGAAAGGATCCCGCAGGATGGGTGTAAAATTTCATGCAGGGCTGCGCCAACCGTTAATATGGTTTCGCCTGTCAGCATTGGAGATACAAACTTCTCTCCGGATTTAACCAGGTCATCAACCTCAAGCGTCTCATGGAAAAACAACCCAGATGGCGCAAACAGGTTTCTTATTTTTGAGTCGAAATAGCGTTTCACGTAGTAACGGATCCAGAATGGAATATCCCGCCCTTCTCCTTCAATACCGGTCTTGATGAGCCAGTCCACATATTTGATCCATTCACTGGTCTGGGAGGTTCGGACGATGAATCCCTTCTCGGCCATTTTCTCGACCAGATTCTGTAGTGAAATAGGGTCGTTACGAACGTATATCTCACCGATGAGCGAAATCTTGGGTATTTCATGATACGGCGCCTTGAGTTCTATACGTGACAGTCTTTCGGCGCTGGATCTTATCTGTTTCTTGATGACTCTCCAGGACTTGTCGACAACATTGACAAGCTTGTTCCATTCTTCGAAGAATATCTTTAGACCTGCCTCGCGATCTTTAGCTGCTGCCAGGACCGTAGACCACACTTCGTACATGACGTCGCCTATTAAAATTGAACGCCACGCCGGTAGCGTGAATTTGTCACCCAGACCCATGTAACCATTCGCAGCGTTCAGGGTGAGCACAGCAGCGTCTTCTATCTCATGCCGCTCTATGAGTTTCCTGGAAAATACATTGTATTGTCCAAAACGACACGGACCGGCCGCTCCAGGCATAAAATACGCCGTCACCTCTCCCTTTGGGCGTTCCCGCCAAAAATAATTCAGCATGGAACCCACGGTAGTTTGCAACGGTAGGCATTCCTTGCATGTAGAGTTTCCGCGTCCGATTTTCAATACCTCCTCATTTGCCGGAGGTAGTCCGTAGGCATTTATGCCGACTTTACTGAATGTCTTTACCAAAGCCTCGTGGGCAAAACGTCCCATAGATCGGAAGAGCACACGTCTGAACTCCAGTCACGAGTGGATATCTCG
>CALDNG010000019.1 GCA_937915285.1 uncultured Desulfomonile sp.
AGGAATATCGAGGATATACAAAAACTGAAGTATGCCATAGATGAGGCCCGGTCCTTCATTCAAACAGTTAATGTCGGTTCTCGAACAACACTGATGAGATTGAACGAGATACGTGATACCTCGAACAAGCACATTCAAAACCTAGAAAGGGCGCGACAGCAAAAAAATCTCAATGAAATAGAGGCTGCTATCAGAGACACAGAGAAAATTAGGTTGGATGCCCAAAATCAGATAAAGAAGCACAAGCAGTCATTTGAAGATTTACTGAACGCCGATCCCAAAGATTACGACACACTTTATGAAATCAAATCTGAAACTGACCGTTTGAGCGAAATATTCCTAGGTTCCCAGGCAGACATGGATGATCTCCATTCCATGCGCAAACAGATCGCACAGTTGTTTCAGGACAAAACTTTATTTGAGGATCTCCATTCCACCAACCATGAATACGCCAAGGCGATAGCGAATAGAATAAAAGAATTGCTGGCCTCAGAGGATGTGGACAATCCGCCGCCATGGGATACGGAGGAAATTTACGGCAGGTTTCTGAAAATTCATGTGGCACGCCGATTGTCTATGGCAGATAAGTGGGTTAAAGAAAATTTACTCACCGCAAGAGAAGTCGCTAAACTGACTACCGAGCAATGTGTGCGTCATCGGAGGCTCATTCAGACCCCTCCGGGCTATCTGGACGATAAAAATTTGAAGAAACTACGAATCATGGATGACCAGATAGAGAAAAAGCTTTCTGAACACAAGCTGGAAGGACTGCTTGTGATGTTCCGAACGTTGTCACAGCCTCAAAAGGTTGAATTTCTTGAGATGGTGAAACATGAACTGGAGGCAACCCGCTGATTGTCGCTAGTCCTTGGAAAAACACCGGTTGATTCGGTCTTTCAGCAAACAAACATGGTTCGGTATGCTTGTGGCACTCAACATTGCCTGCGGGCGTAGAGACCTGACTCAACCATTCCAGGGCAAGGAGGGCCGGGCTTGGGTCAGAAGTCCACCATATGACATTTCCTTGTTTCCTCAAAAAGGCGTAGGGTTGGTTCAATCGCCCAATCTAAGCAAAATCTTTTTTCTTCTGGTCATACACAGGGAACAGGGCGCGAATTTTAGTTCCTTTCCCTGGCCGGCTTTCGGCGAATAAGGCTCCTTTATGTCCCCTTACGATCCCCATGACCTCCGGCATTCCGAGTCCACGTCCGACGAATTTAGTGGTGAAGAAGGGGTCGAATAGTTTGCGCATGGCGTCTGCGTCCATTCCGGGCCCTGTATCGGAGATTTCGAGGAAAACGAATTTTCCTGGGGCGGGTTTATCATGAAGATGACTTTGCTCCAGTTCTGCCTCATTGCAGTCCGTGGTTCCTGTGTGAAGGGCAATATGACCGTCCATATTCCCTAAAGCTTCTGAGGAGTTGGTAAGGATATTTTTGATCAGGCGCAGGATATGATCGGGATTACCCTTTATTGTGGGGAGTTTACCGCTCAAATGAATATCCAGTTTGATGTTTCGGGATACGATCCTCTCGAACTGATCACGATTTTTTCTGAGTAATTCCCTGAGATTGATGGGCTCAGGGATGTATGTATTGCTGCCGGAATAGATCAGCATTTGCTCGGCGAGCCTTACCGACTGTCTGGCCGCTTTCATGGCTTTCATCAGGTAGAATCTTGTCTCTGAATCAAGTGACTCAGAGATCATGGCGAGTTCGAGGTATCCAATGACGCCGGTCAGTTGGTTGTTGAAATTGTGTGCGATGCTACCGGCCATGTTGTTGAGGCTCTCGAATTTTTCTTTCTGCAGCGAGCTGGATGCAACCTCGGAGCGTTCCAGGCTCTTAAATCCTGGAAGAATCTCCGTGAGCGGCAATTCAGGTCGCCTTATTTCGGAAAGGTCAGAGATTACAATCCAGAAAAGATGTTGGAAGTTCCCATTGGTATCCAGTATGGGCGCAGCGGTGAAAGCGACTTCCGGGGCAGTGGCGTCCACTCCGGAAAGGCGTAATTCCCAAGTGGTTTTGACAGGATTTTGGTTAAGTCGGCTCATGTTGAGGTAATACTTGTCTTTGTCCTCTGGAGAGATGAAAGAGGACAGGGTCCTGCCGGAGAGAGTTACCCTATCCACGCCCAACATTTTGGCCACGGTGAGGTTCGCCTGAACAATTGTCCCTTTGTCGTTTATGGTAAGATACCCGACTGGAGCGAAGTCGTAGAGGTCTATAAAAGCATCCCTGGACTGAGTCAACTGCAGTTGGGTTTCCAGCAATTCCTGGTTCTGTAATTCGAGTTCTACCTGTAGGACCTGAAGTTCATGGGCCAGGGTTTGGAGCTGCTCGATGGATAATTGAGAGTCATCATCCAGAGACCGCGACTTTTTCTTGAGTATTGATTCGGCGCGGGATTTCAGATTGGTAACTGGCACTAATTTCTGCTTATTTCGCAGTAACAATTTTTTCCCCTTGCGTGATGTAAAAAGACGCATCAATAATTCCTATTGATCATAATATGTTACACGGGCACGCAAATGACAAGGGGATGGCACAGAAAATGTAAGCGGCAAAGAAACTGTCGTTCTAACTACTCACCTTTGGCTGGTGTCCCTGATCCTGGGACGAGAGAGAGTTTTTGTGATCGGGGCGGTAGATATACGTTGTTGCAAATGCTATTTAATTGTGAGTAACCGGCTGGTCCGGGATGCGGGTAATAATTTTATCGTGGAGAGATATTGATGCTGTTTGGGGGAGTTGTCCGACACATTAATGACATCGAACGTCTTCGCAATGAAGGGTTCGATTTTGGTGAGATAGCGTTGCTTGGTCCGAGGGCCAGGCGATACTGGTCTGGGTCCGGTGTGACCAACGACGGGGGTATGGATGGATTTTTCCTGATCGCTCATGGCCCGCATGAGGCTGTTACGAACGACATGGACTATACGCGAAACAGATACGTGGAGGACATGAAGTCCACCATCGATTTCATGGACGACATGGGTATTCGTTCGCTTAACATTCACCTTGCTGTGGACGCTTCGATAGCGTGTGATGTGATAGGTGAAAAGCTTTTGGCGTTAAGGCGGCTGGTGGAATATGCCGGCAGGAGAGGCATACTGTTAAATCTTGAAAACATCTCAGAGACTGCGGATGATTTCAGGGACATAATCAATGCGGTTCCGGGAATCGGTTTAACTATAGACACGGGTCATGCCAACCTGGATACGGAAGTGAACAGGTCTGTATCGATTATTTCGGAGTGGGGCGGATTCATTCGTCATGCTCATTTCCATGACAACCTTGGTGGTTGCATGCGTGGTGAGGGTGTATCGCATGGGGACCTTCATCTTCAGTTGGGATGCGGAAACATAGACTTTGTACCGATAGTCGGCGAGTTGATGAGGGTCGGGTTTGAGGGCACGATTACCTTTGAAACTACCCCCCGGACGCAACTGGCATCGAGAGAGCGCCTTGAGACTATCATCCGTCAGATAAGGGAAGGTAAACCCTGTGGTGGGGGGATGTGAGTCGGCGGGATAGCGGGAAAAGTCTTTTTTCTTGACAACTCTGAGATTAGCGGTTAATCGTAGAGGATAAATAAAGGCGCGTAGCTCAGGGGGAGAGCATCACCTTGACGCGGTGAGGGTCTGGGGTTCAAATCCCCACGCGCCTACCAATTAATCTTTTTTATTTTAACAAAATCCCTTTTTTGAGGAGGAAGCCGAAATCTATGATCTTTAGCCGGACATGTTCCGTTTCCCTCCGATTTTTCAAGAATACCCTAGCATGAAATCTTCCATAGAGATCCGATTCCAGGATCAGGTTAACAGCTATCCCGCCGGCACGACTGCTAATGACATATTGGACGCCATACCTGTGAAGAACAGGCAGGAAGTCATTGCCGCAGAGATAAACGGACAACCCGTAGACCTAACAACTCCTTTAACCGAATCAGGCGAGCTTGACCTGATATTTCCGGATTCTGTGAAGGGCACGGACATACTTCGTCATTCATCGGCTCACATAATGGCTCAGGCCGTCAAGGAGCTGTTTCCGGAAGTGAAGGTGACGATAGGTCCTTCGATTGAGGATGGTTTTTATTACGATTTTGATACATTCCGCCCATTCACTCCTGAGGACCTGGAGCGCATAGAGACCAGGATGAAGGAGATAGTGAAGAGTCGGCTTCCATTCAGGCGCAAGGTGATGTCGAGGGATGAGGCGGTGCGATATTTTGAGGAGACCGGAGAGACTTACAAGGTTGAGTTGATCAATGCGATTGACGCTGAGGAAGTGAGTCTTTACTCTCAGGGCGCATTCACGGACCTTTGCCGCGGTCCTCACATCCCGAATTCGGGGGTGGTGAAGGCGTTCAAGCTGATGAAGGTTGCAGGGGCTTACTGGCGTGGAGATGAGCGCAACCGTATGCTTCAGCGTATTTACGGCACGGCATTTGCCTCAAAGGACAAGCTTAAGAAGCACCTTGAACTTCTTGAGGAGGCCCGTAAGCGGGACCACAGGAAGCTTGGCAAGGAGCTTGATCTGTTCTCGATCCTTGATGAGGCCGGTCCCGGGATGGTTATCTGGCATCCCAAGGGGGCCCTGCTTCGATATATTGTTGAGGATTTCGAGCGCAAGGAGCATCTCAAACGTGGCTATCAGCTTGTCGTAGGCCCGCAGATACTCAAGAGGGAGTTGTGGGAGAGGTCGGGCCACTTTGAGAACTACCGTGAGAACATGTATTTCACCCATGTGGATGACGTCGATTACGGCATAAAGCCGATGAACTGCCTCGCCCACATGCTGATATACAAATCGAAGATTCACTCTTACCGGGATCTTCCGATAAGGTATTTCGAGCTTGGGGTGGTTCACCGTCATGAGAAGAGCGGAGTGCTGCATGGTCTGTTGAGGGTCCGTCAGTTCACGCAGGATGACGCCCATATACTTTGCACGCCAGAGCAACTCAACGACGAGATACTCAATATAATAAACTTTGTCCGTGACGTGATGGGTATATTCGGTTTTGAGTATACGATGGAGCTTTCCACTCGACCTGAGAAATCCATAGGCACGGATGAGGACTGGGATCGTGCGACGAATGCGCTAAAGAAGGCCCTCCAGGACCTGAATGTAGAGCATGAGATCAATGAGGGTGACGGCGCTTTCTATGGTCCGAAGATTGACATAAAGCTGAAGGACGCATTATCGAGGTCGTGGCAATGCGCGACGATACAGTGTGATTTCACGCTTCCGGAGAGGTTTGGTCTGACCTATGTGGATAAGGACGGTGAGCGCAAGCGTCCTGTCATGATCCACAGGGTGGTGCTCGGAGCGATCGAGCGTTTCCTCGGGGTGCTGATCGAGCATTATGCCGGCGCATTTCCGCTATGGCTCTCACCGGTGCAGGCGATAGTCATGACGATAACCGACAGGCATAGCGAATATGGCAAGTCGCTTACCGAGAGTTTGAGGGAGAGCGGGGTCCGGGTAGAATTCGACGACCGTAACGAGAAGATCGGGTTCAAGATCCGCGAGGCCCGTAACCAGAAGGTTCCTTACATGCTTGTCGTTGGTGATAAAGAGATTCAGGATAACATGGTAGGTGTCAGGAAGCGTGGACAGGACGCCACGGTGTCCATGTCACTGGATGAGTTTCTCAATCAGTTCAACGAGGAAATCAAGGCGAGGGTTTAGAGTTTATTATATGTTGAATACCAATACTTTTTTGCTAAGGGGGCTTGTTTCATGAAAGGCAGACCAAGGCCTTCCGCAGTTTCGGAACCCAAGGTCAGGGTTAACCAGAAGATACGTGCGCCTCAGGTCCGAGTGATAGCGCCGGAGGGCGAGCAGCTCGGAATAATAGATGTAGCTACTGCCCTGAAAAAGGCCGAAGAGTTCGGTCTTGACCTGGTCGAGGTAGCGCCCAACAGTGACCCACCCGTCTGTAAGATCATGGATTATGGCAAGTTCAGGTTCGAAGAGAGCAAAAAAGAACATGAACGCAAGAAAAAACAGGCTACCGTTGTGCTCAAGGAAGTCAAGCTTCGGCCGAAGACCGAAGAGCACGACCTCATCCACAAGGTAAAGCAGGTCAAGAAATTCCTGGCCGATGACTGCAAGGTCAAGGTTTCGATAGTATTTCGCGGGAGAGAAATAACT
>CALDNG010000020.1 GCA_937915285.1 uncultured Desulfomonile sp.
ACCACCGAGATCTACACTCTTTCCCTACACGACGCTCTTCCGATCTGTTTTTTGAAAGCCCTTGAGATAAAGCCAAATAGTGAGAATGCAAAAACGGGATTTGATGTGGCTAAGCATCAACTGGGTCGCGACCGGAAGTTCCTGAAGTCCGGGGAGATCAAATCGTGTTTTGAGCAGGATGACGTTTTTCAGCTCATGTGCATGTGCCCGGGCAAGAAGTATTCTTTCATGAAGACGAGAGTCTGCATGCCGAATGTGGAGTTTTACTCGGGTTTGAGCCAGCCGACGGCCCGAGGAAGGAAACAGCTCATTGAGATAGGTGAAGCGTTGAAATCTCTTGATGTCTCCGAAAAGCAACTGGTATTGGTCGGGCATGCTGACAGCATTGGAGACGAGAAGGCGAATCGGCTTTTGTCGGAAAGACGAGCGCTTTATGTCCAGAGTTACCTTAAAAACAAAGACATAATCAACAAAGACTCGATTGTCATGAAGTCCCTAGGCGCCGGTTGGCCGATTGCCGACAATTCCTCGTCTGACGGTCGTCAGCGTAATCGTCGGGTTGAATTCATACTTCAGGACTAGATTTTTTTCATCAGAGTCTCGACAGGGCCACCAGCCTTGAGGGCAATTTTTCTGGCGGGACTCCTGATTCCGATATCTGTTTTAAAAGTTTTCCGGTGCGGGCGTCAACAAGATCACTGTTGATTTCAAACCCACTTTTTTTCTCCGAGAGGCTTATCAGAAGGGCCTGATCCACGTTGAGCCGTTTTTTGAGGCTCTCAATCAGGTCATTCCTGTTTTTCATGCTGATTTCATTCCTGTTGGCATATTCGCTGATTATTTTCGGAGAGACAAACTCGAATTTTTTCTTCATTGCTTCACTTGGTTGAAGGCTTCGGTAAAATGAATTTATCTCGGCTGGAGTAAACTTTAGTGATTTGCCTTCGAGAAGGATCAGAAATGCGACTTTTGGTCTGGCCTCCCCGGCGTCTGCCGGAACAGGCGCCGGTTCAGTCTTGGGTTCGGCGCCTTCTGGTTCAGCCGGGGCGCCTCCGTCTGATTTGAATGGAAGCGATTTTTGTATGAGTTGTCCGTCAGACCCCGGAGCCATTAGTTTGAGCGTGGGGGCAGGTTTGTCCCATGTTTCAGAGCTAAGTCCCAATATAAAATCGGGCTGACCTCCGGGGTAGAGCAGTACGGCGCACAGCAAGGCCGCCGCTGCGACAGTAGCCAGAGCGGGAAATTTGAAGAATGAGAATGAGAGGTTGATGCGATCCCACAAGCTGTTTTTGGATTGCGAGTTCTTGGTTTGAGCTTTTGGAAGCGCATTTTCTATTTTCTTCCACGTTTTGGCCGAGATTGGATCGTTTGCATTAGCGTTACGAAAGTTTTGGACTTCCTGTTCACATAGTTCACAAATTTGCAGATGATCTTGGATTTTTTCTCCAGGATCCATATCGGTTTGAGCAAATTCGAACAGTTCCCATGACTCCGGACAAAAAACTCCATTTTGAGATGTTAGCGTTCCGGTGATGTTCTTAAGACTTTCAAGTTCCTTACTGCACTCCCGACATTTTTCCAGATGACTTCTGATGCGATCCGTTTGTTCGGGATCCAGAGTATTATCCAGGAATGCAAGTAGCATATCTGTCGGATGACCAAGGCCGATGTCGGAATCCTTATTCATTTGCCGGCCCCTTTCTTCTGAGTTTCTGAATAACGGGCCCTGAGTTCATCAATGCACCTTTTTGTCTGAACCGTGACTGTATTTTCTGTCGATTTCATAATTAGAGCAATTTCTTTGAACTGAAGTTCCTGTTCATATCTCATTTTCAGGAGGTCCCTGCATTTCTGGGCGAGTCTCCTGATGGAGAGCCTGAGCAAGTGGGTCAACTGTGCTGAAGAAACCTGCTCGTCAGGCAGTGTGGCTTCCGAGCCTAAAAAAGCAGTTTGTGTCGTATCGACCTCGTGATGGTCGTAAGATTGTGTTTCAGCAGCCCTTTTTTCGGCGGTATTGAACCTGTACTGGTCAATACAAACCCTTTCAGTAACAACGCAGACAAATTTTGCCAGCGATTGATCATGGTTATAGGTCTGAAGAGCCGAAACCATAGCGACGAAGGAATCCTGACATACATCTTCGATTTGATCACTGTGGCGGACGCCCAGTCTCCTACTAACTACGGATCTAATGAGACCTATAAATTTTTGGTAAAATTCATTCCAGGCATCTTGAGAGCCGGACAAACACTTTTTAACCAATTCCCTGTCATGATCAACATCAGCGTCTCTCATCCATGTTCCCCATGCGTTATCAGAAATTGTTCACTATCTAATTTACCAAGGCTGATCAAGTTTTGAAACAATATTCTAAAGGCATGGAGAATCCACCATTCGTCTAGGGTTTTGCCATCTTGCTTTTAGACACCATTAGTTATCCTGGAATGGCAGGGCGCTTACTGAGACAGACTGCAATAAGCGCCGTTCCTCTTTGCCTTATCAACGCCAGTAACAAGGGCTGCAACATGGTCTATAACGATATCCCGAGGATGCGGCGCTTGCGGCCGAGGCCGAACCGCCGGAAGCAGCGGCAGCGGCTGAAGATGCCCCACGGTAATATCCGTATCCAGAAGAAGACGCCGCCGAAGAGGCTGATCCGTAACCTGCAGAGGCCGCAGCAGCGGAAGCCGTCCCTGAACTGGCCGCCGCAGCTGAGGCTGCGTTAGCTTCAGTCACTGTAAAAATTGTTGCAGCGGCAATGGCGACCATGCAAATTATTGCGGATACTTTTTTCATCTTTTTGACTCCTTCCATTTTTACCAGTTTTGTTTCGGCCTCAATGGCCTTTGATTTGTACCTTCGACGTCAGTCACAAAATCTGACATGGAAAATCCAGCTATCAGAAAAAAGCGCAGCGCACGTGCAATGGTGAATCTGGCAGTGGGGAGTTGTGGAGCCTAATTTGGGTTGTTTGTATACGAAGCGCGTTGCGGTATGTAGTTTGAGTTAGAAGAAGATTTTGGAGGCAATGGCTTCGTGTTGCCCGGCACAAGCCATAGAGGCATTCACAACCAGGTCCTGACACCTGGCCATATCCTGTTTGCGCCTGATGGGGGCAAAACCATTCCAGATCATCACTCGTCATTAATTCGGTGGCCAATCGGCGCCAAAAATGACTGCGTCGCGGAATAACGCATCAGTGTCGATGTAGTTCGGGGGTCTGTGGGGCCAATTGCCGCGATAATCGGGCGTTGAAATTACTCCTGTGAAAGTTCCGCAGGATTGGGCGCGCACGTGAGTCATGGCGATTTAATAACAATAAAGCCAGCATGCATGTCACCAGAACGCATGAGAGCCGGTCATTGATGAATTGACCGGCCTGCTCCTTCCGGAAGAGAGTATGTTTATGACAGCCTGCCCTACCCTTTCTATAAACCGAACATATCAAGGAATTTTTGCAGTAAACCAATTTCGGGATAAGATTCATAGTCCATGTCCTGTGACATCGCTTCCTGGCTGGTGTAAACCCGGGGTTTCTTGCCAGCCACGCTGGTAACTCCGATGAATCCGCCATCGCTGACTGCGGCTACGGCTCTTCCATTTCCCGAGGTCGAGTAATAGGTTGTGGATCCACCTGATGAGGCAGCGGCTGCGGCTGCGCCACTGCTTGCTATGGCGACATTGGCCGAGCGTTTGGTTTTAGCCGGTTTTGTTTCAGTTTTCTCCGGTTCGTTTTTTTTCTGTTCGGTGTAATCCTTGTCCGAAGAGACCGACACGTCTTTGTCGGTTTTATTTGATTTTTTGGCTACCAACGTCTCGCTATGATCTACCGGGCCGGCAATTGCGACCGCAGCGCCATTCCCTACGCCAGCCACAGCAATGGCTGCGGGATGACCGTGGGATGAGACGGCTACGGCCTTTTTTCTCACTACTGTTGTTTCCGAAGCAAAAACTACCGAGGTGGCGACAG
>CALDNG010000021.1 GCA_937915285.1 uncultured Desulfomonile sp.
CCATTGTGACTGAGACCTGTTTCCCTGGCGAATCCTTGTCTGGTCTTTTCCGTTCAATGCGTCATCAAGGGAGGGATTCTCAGGCTCGTATTTTCCGATCAGATCGTAGTCTGTGCTGTAAACGATCTTGCGTGTCTTGTCTATGATCTTGATACGGTCAATTTTAAGACCGTAAGTGAAGTCCTTTATCAGCGAATCCAGGGCCCCGAACTGGTCCCATTTCCTCAGATCCATCTTGGATCCTCGGGCCTTTAATGGAGCATAGAAACCAATGTATATGTTGTAATTGAGGTTCTCCGCCAACAATCTCGCGTAATTCTCCGCCCCCTTCAAAAGAGTGTCGATGTTTCGGGAGTAAAGGAATGCTCCGAGTAGGAATGTGACAACAGCAATGACGGCAAAACCCGAGATAAAAAAATACTTCAACAATCTGAACGGTCCGCGGGACTCCTGCGATGAAGGATTATTTTTCATCTCGGCTCTGCAAATCTAGTCGGCAAATATTGACGAGAAAAGACTCATGCTTTAACAAGACTGAAGAAATATTGAGCCCCTTCAATGTTTCACTAGTTTTGTTCATGCGTTCCCAAGGTCTTCGGGCTTCACACGCTCAAGGATTCGCGTCAGTTCCTCATCCGTTTTTTCCACATCCTCCTGAGTAAAGACAACTTTCTGGCGTGTTTCGTCAATAGCTTCCTGGTCGGACATTCCCTGTATGACTCTCTCGCTGACAAATATAGACGCCCCGGTCCAGGTAGCCAAAACCAGCGAGTCTGAAGGCCTCGCGTCGATTGTGACAAGCCTTGAGTCGGGAGTCTTGAGATATATTGTGGCATAGTAGGTATGGTCTTTGAGATCGTCGATTTCTATGTGCTCGAGACGAGCCCCGAGCTTGTCTACCAGGTTTCTCAGTAATTCATGTGTCAACGGCCTCTGGAAAACCTCTTTAGTTATGGCTCTCTGAAGCGCCATGGCCTCCACAGGCCCAATCCAGATGTAGAGTTCACGCTCTCCGGAAGTCTCTTTCAGTATCACCACCGGCTGCATATTTCTGGTGTCGGAGGCTATACCTGTTATCCTCATTTCCTGAAATTTGTTTTCGCCCTTCATGTTTAACCTCCCTGACGGGAGCAGGTCCCGCTTGAATCGCGTTCTTTTCCTCTGATCCCCCATTCCATAGAGTTTGTAGCCCAGGCATGGGGTTTGCCGTTTAGTATCTCTATGATTTGCCCAAACCCAACTCTTTGGAGATGCGACCCGCCATTGACTTGGCTACTGGAAGAGATACTTCCAATTCTTCTGGTTTCAGTTCCAGGGTTATTGTTCCGCTATATCCACTTCTTATAAGAGCAGTGAATATTCCTTCAAAGTCAACAATTCCGTTCCCCAAGGGCAGATGTAGGTCGTCTTTTACACCAATGCCTCCCATGTTATCGTGCATATGGACATGCTTCACATGAGAGGCGTGGTCACGAATTATTTCAAAAGAACGATTTGTTTCCGTAAGGAGCTGGCCATGACCTACGTCCAGGGTCAGGTTCAGACCTGGAATTGCCGAAATCGCACGTTCAAGGTCGGTAGTGGATTCGGAGAGGTTTTCAAGACTTATGGCCACACCCTCGTTCCGTCCAAATTCCCATAGAATCATCAATGCTTCTATTTTGGATTCTATCATCTCCGGCTTGACGTATCTCGAGTCCATCCATAGGTGTGTGGTCAAAAAGTTGATTCCCATCTGACTTACCGTTCTCACGGTCTCTTTCAAATTAGGCATATAATTGTTATGCAGGTTGTCGTAGCTGTTCGGGTCACCTTCATGCGGCCCATGCGCAACCAGGAAGAAACCGTTTTCACCTCGGCAGCCTGTTTCATGGGATTTCCAGAACTCAAGAGATTCAGCGTTCTTGAGAACTACCTCTCCGAAGTCCAAATGATGCGACTTCAGCCACTGAATGTCTTCCAATGTCTTGACATGTCCCCCGTAAAGCATGACCCCTACCTTTCCGGAACAGAACCCTAGTGGATGCGCTATAGCCCTATCTCTTCGTCGGACAGATAACAGGCCGGGTCAGGAGCCCATACATCGTCATGAACAGCCTCTGCGCGTACCCTGAAATTCCCACCACAGATATTTAACCATTTGCAATTCGCGCATCGGCCAGTGACATGAGCCTTCTTGTTTTTTAGTTTCATAAGGAAATCATTGTCGGGATCGGTCCATATCCTTGAGAATGGCCTATCCAAGATGTTCCCGAGGGTCAGATGTCTCCAGAACTGGTCCGGATGAACATCCCCATTCCAGGAAACGCAGCCTATTCCTCTGCCCGAGTTGTTACCCTCATTCATTTGAAGCAACTCAAGCGCCTGCCCCGCTTTAACTGGGTCTTCCCTAAGCATTCTCAAATAGAGAAACGGGCCATCAGCGTGGTTGTCGACAGTAAGTACCTCAACGGGCATTCCCATGTCATGGAGGCGTTTGGTTCTGTCAATTATCAGGTTCACCACATCTCTCGTCTCTTCATGACTCAGGTCCTCATCAATCAACTCTGCTCCACGACCGGAGTAGACCAGGTGATAAAAACAAATGCGTGGAATTTTCTCGGATTCCACTAAATCAAAGACACCTGATATCTCTGTGAAGTTGCGTTTATTTATCGTGAAGCGAAGCCCAACCTTAAGTCCGACGTCCTGACAGTTTTTTATAGCCCGCATCACTCGTCTGTAGGTCCCCGGAATCCTGCGGAATTCATCATGAATGGTCTCAAGGCCATCAAGACTGATTCCAACATAGGACAATCCAACATCCTTGAGGGACGATGCCATTTTCTGGTCAATCAGTGTGCCATTCGTAGAGATGACCGCTCTCATGCCCCTGGAAACCGCATGTCTCATTAAGTCAAGAAGGTCAGGCCTGATAAGTGGCTCTCCTCCTGAGAATAACACCACTGGAACTCCGAATTCACTCAGATCGTCGAGTAAGGCCAGACCCTGCTCGTGATTCAGCTCACCACTGTAATCACGGTCTTCAGACTGTGAATAACAATGGACGCACTTCAGGTTGCAGCGCCTTGTAACATTCCACACCACAACAGGTTTCTTGTCCGCGGAAAACTGAAGCAGGTGGGATGGCAGATTTTTGGAAAGCCTTCCATATCTTAAAGGGTCGGAAGCCTCGACGGCGCCACAATACAATTTTGAAACCCCTATCATTCGTGAACCTCAAAAAATTTATTTGGTAAACCAGTCCAATAACTTTGATCGCGTGAAACACCAAAAACATCTATCAGAAGAACCTGAAACAGGGAGTATGTTCAAACCCGATACTTTTTACAGTAATCCTGAAGAATACGGGAATGATCAAAAGCAATAGGCCCAGGAGGATTGCATGGATCTACAATCCTCAGGTCATCGGCATCATCAGCCGCCTGTGGCTCACCATAACCTTTGGCCACAAAAACGACGGACAGAGTGTGCCCCCTGGGATCCCTCTCAGGATCCGAATAAACGCCTAATAGACCTTGTATTACAATCTCCAGCGACGTCTCCTCACGCGCCTCCCTGATAGCCGCATCTTCGGCCCTTTCTCCATAATCAATGAACCCACCGGGGAGAGCCCACCCAAAAGGAGGGTTCTTCCTGCTTATTAGGACTATGCCGGCTTCTACTTCAATGATTATATCGGTCGTGGGTAAAGGGTTCCTGTAGGCCTCAATCGCGTTTCCGCATCTCCCGCAGATCAGTTGTCGCATTACAGGCATTCAAGAAACCTCATCCCGATACTTCAATCTAAATTTAATACTTAAATCCGGACCATGCCGCGCTTTGCGCCTATTCAATAATATAACCAGAATCCTATTTTTTAACACTTCGGGCGCCCCGTTGCAAACGATGCAAAAAAAAAATTGTTTCAGGATCACAAAAAAATAGACGACCGGCTTGACATTGGTCGAGAGTGTTGGCACTCATATAGGGAGAGTGCTGACAATAAATACAGCCCACATCAACAGAATAAAAACTTTTTTGAGCGGAGGTTGAACCATGAAATTTCGTCCTCTATATGATCGGATCCTGGTAGAGAGGGTCGAATCAGAGGAAGTAACCAAGGGTGGAATAATTCTTCCTGATACAGCCAAGGAGAAGCCACAGCAGGGTAAGGTCATTGCCGTAGGACATGGCAAGCGTATCGAGGAAGGCAAGCTGGTTCCTTTGGAAGTTAAAGCTGGTGACACTGTTCTTTTCGGAAAGTATTCCGGGAGCGAAATAAAGATTGAGGGCGTCGAATACCTTATCATGAAGGAAGACGACGTACTGGGTCTGGTAGAATAATCTGAAATCCTATTTTTCATTGTATATCCAAGAGCTTAAAAATATAAGGAGCAGAATAAATGGCAGCTAAGATAATTTTGTTTGAGCAGCAGGCGCGGGACAAGATACTTCGTGGCGTAAACATAATGGCAGACGCGGTGAAGTCAACCTTGGGACCGAAGGGTCGTAACGCTATTCTGGAGAAATCATGGGGCTCTCCGAATGTAACCAAGGATGGCGTCACCGTCGCCAAGGAAATCGAACTTGAAGACAAGTTTGAGAACCTCGGCGCCCAGATGCTCAAAGAAGTTGCCTCCAAGACTTCAGACGTGGCCGGCGACGGAACCACTACCGCTACGGTCCTGGCTCAGGCTATTTATCGCGAAGGCATCAAGATGGTGGCGGCAGGCGCTTCCCCGATGGACATCAAGAGGGGTATTGACGCCGCTGTTGAGGCAGTAGTCGCAAATCTGAAGAAACTGTCCAAGCCTACCAAGGATAAAAAAGAAATCGCACAGGTTGGAACCATCTCGGCCAACAATGACACCACAATCGGTAACATCATTGCCGAAGCCATGGAGAAGGTCGGCAAGGAAGGTGTCATCACGGTAGAAGAAGCCAAGGCTATGGAAACATCCCTCGATGTCGTTGAGGGTATGCAGTTTGATCGTGGTTACCTGTCCCCCTATTTCGTTACAGATCCTGAGCGCATGGAAGTGGTCCTGGATGAGCCTTATATCCTCATCAACGAGAAGAAGATATCCAATATGCGCGACATGCTTCCTCTCCTGGAGCAGGTAGCAAAGATGGGACGCCCACTCCTTATAGTGGCCGAAGACGTCGAAGGCGAGGCTCTTGCTACCCTAGTTGTCAACAAGCTTCGTGGCACACTCAATGCTTGCGCAGTCAAGGCCCCGGGTTTTGGTGACCGCCGCAAGGCAATGCTGGAAGACATAGCGATCCTCACCGGTGGACAGGCCATTTCAGAAGACCTCGGACTGAAGCTCGAGAACGTTTCTCTAAATGATCTTGGTCGCTGCAAACGCGTAACCATCGACAAGGACAACACCACTATCGTTGATGGCGCAGGAGCAAAGGAGAAGATCGAGGGCCGCGTAAGACAGATCAGAACCCAGATCGACGAAACCACATCCGATTACGACAGGGAGAAACTGCAGGAGCGTTTGGCCAAGTTGGTCGGCGGTGTGGCCGTTATTAATGTCGGAGCTGCTACCGAAACAGAAATGAAAGAGAAAAAAGCCAGGGTCGAAGACGCTCTCAACGCTACAAGAGCAGCAGTTGAGGAAGGTATTGTTCCTGGTGGTGGTGTGGCCTATCTAAGGTGTCTGGACGCAATTAAGGGTCTTAATCTTGAAGGCGATGAGCTTACTGGAGCCA